>DAOVRD010000205.1 GCA_030628375.1 Planctomycetota bacterium | reverse complement strand
CATGGAGGGCAGCTTCGAGCGCGGCATTCGCGTGCTGAGCCAACTGCTGAGCATTCGAGGGAAGGTCCTCCCCCCTTCCACCGTGGCCTGCCACATCTGCGCCGAGCTGGAAGACGGCACGATCACGGAGGGCGAAGTCAACGTGCGGGGCCTGGACAAGCCGCCGATCAAGCGGCTGTTTCTAAAACCTGAGTCACCGCCTGCTTACGAAGAGGCCGTTCAAGCGATACTGGACGGCGACATCATAGTCATCGGGCCCGGCAGTCTTTTCACGAGCGTGCTTGCCAATATCCTCGTGCCGGGCATCCGGGATGCCCTCGCGCAGACAACGGCCCTCAAGATCTACGTCTGCAATATCGTGACGCAGCCCGGTCAGACTGACGGGTTCACCGCCTCGGACCATCTCCGGGCCGTGCTGCAGTACACGGGCGCTGACGCGCTGGACTGTGCGCTGTTCAATTCACAACGCCTGCCCGAGCAGATGGTGGAACGCTACCGCAAGGGGGGAGCCGAGAGCGTCCCAGTGGACGAGGGCCTGAAGGACTTCGGGCCCCAGATCGCCGAGGCGGACCTCGTGGAAGACCTGGACGGCACGCGCGTCCTCTGGGAGAAGCAGGACCTGCTGCGGCACCAACCTGACAAGCTCGCCGACACCATTTGTCGGGTCTACGTCGGCCTCACACCCGCCCGCACCTGAGCATGCCGCCCCGCGCGCCCGTGCCTTTGCTGCCTACTGCCTACTGTCTGCTGTCTGCTGCCTGCTGCCTACTGCCTTTGCTGTCTGCTGTCTGCTGCCTACTGCCTTTGCTGTCTGCTGCCTGCTGCCTGCTGCCTGCTGCCTGCTGTCTGCTGTCTAGTGCGTGGCTCGCCAGATCTGCTGGCGCATGTCGGCCACTGCCGCGCGCACGGCGTCCCGCCACCGGGTCTCGCCGTAGGCCTCCCGGTAAGGCGAGCGTTCCCAGGCGAAGATGATGCCGCGGGACGAGTTGACTACTGCCCCCTCCCCCCGCGCATCGAAAGCCCCTGCCACCTGCGACGCTGCGGCCCCCTGCGCTCCGAAACCCGGCACCAGGAACGCAGTATGGGGCATCAGTTCGCGGAGCCTGGCCAACTGCTTCGGGAAAGTGGCTCCCACCACCGCCCCGAGCGTCCCGTAGCCGCTGCTGCCCCGGTAGGGCTCGCCCCACGCCTCGACAAGCTCTGCCACGTGCTCGTAGAGCGGCCTGCCGCCGCAGTCCCGGTCCTGCACCTCCACCGACGACGGGTTGCTGGTCTTGACCAGCGCAAAGACCCCCCTGCCGTTGGCCGCTGCGGCCTCCAGGAACGGCCCGACGCCGTCACTACCGAGGTATGGATTGACGGTCACGGCGTCCGCAATGAAGTCCGAAGCAGCCGACGCATCCCCTCCTGGCATTCCCAGGTGGCCGGCTGCGTAAGCGGCGGCCGTGCTCGCAATGTCGCCTCGCTTCACGTCGCCAATGACGATGAGGCCCCGCTCCCGGGCGAGGCGGAGCGTGGCGGCATAGGCGCACATACCCTCGCAGCCATACTGTTCGTAGAAGGCGATCTGACACTTGACGGCGACGGCATGTTCGGAGACCAGGTCTATCACCGCCCGATTGAAGGCCGTTATCGCCGCTGCGGCCGCTGCCGCGCCCCCATCATCCCCCGGCGGCGGCTTGAGTTCGGCAGGCAAACGTTCCACCCGCGGGTCCAGCCCGACGACGACCTGGCTTTCCTTGCGCCGGATCTCCTCCATCAACACGTCGCCGAAGTTGTGCTGCGTCATCCTGCCCGCCTCCCAGGACACGAGACGCCGTCCGGCGTCCTCCGCCGGGCTGACGCCCCTGTCAGGGCTGACTATACGGGTCGCGGCCCTGCTTTTCAACGGCAAGGGGGGGCGCGTTGACAGGCACGACTGCCCGGCAGTAGGATGCCCGAGAGCGGCGCAGGGAAAGTCCGGAGGCAGCAGATGCCCATCTACGAATACGTCTGCGCGCGCTGCGGCCAGACGAGCGAGTTCCTCGAAAGGCCAGGCGAGACGATCAGGCGCGCGTGCGGCGAGTGCGGCAGCAAGAAGCTGCGAAGGGCGTTCTCTACCTTCGCCGCCCACTCGAAGGGGCCGACCAGGAAATCCACGTCGAGCGGCCCGTCAAGCTGCGCCGTTTGCAGTGCCGCCTCGTGCGCAGGCTGCCGCCGCTGACGGCATACACCACCCCCGCGGCACGTGCACTGCGGCCCCGTCATTAGCGAAGCTATTCGGCCCCCAGGCTGCTCTGGTCCCCCACAATCAGCGCCCACTCGTTCCACATGAACCACTGCTGGTTACTGCTCAGGTACTCCCGGGTGTTCTCCAACATCTCGTAGTGCTGATTCTCCTCCCGCGCGAGCCTCTCGAACAGCTCACGGGGCACATCGTCGGTGGCCTCCGCCGCGGCCCCCTTGTAGAGTTTGTAGCTCTTCGTCTCCATCTCCATGGCGATCCGGATGGCGTCCTTTTCGTCGGCGGTCGCCCGTATGTCGTCGCCCAGCGTTTCTTCGGCGGTGGAGAACAGCGTCCTTATCTCGTCACGCGGCATGGGGGACTGGTCCAGGTCCACACCCAGCCCTTCCGCCATGTCGTCAATCATCCGGAGGTGACGCCGCTCGTCGCCGGCGAATGACTCGAACATCCGCTTGCCGGAGATCACGGTGCACTTCTCCGCCGCCTCGGTGTAGAAATCAGCCCCGTCCCGTTCGAGCTTCCTGGCCTTTTCGATGGCCTCTTTGAACTCTTCACCCATGCTGCTCCTCCCTGGTAAATGCCGGCCCACCAACTGCCAGACCAGCCCCCGCCCGCCTATTTCCTCACCTCGGACGCAGCCCGGACCTCGTAGAACCTGCCCTTGTGCGTCCCCGTCATTACGGACGTCTGAGGTGCAAGCTCTTCCGCCCTTTGCTGGAAGTCCTTGAAGGCCAGGAGCAGCTCTTTGACGGAGGCCTTCACCCTCAGGGCGAGGTCCTGGTCCGCCAGGTCCAACTGGGCCAGATCCAGTTCATCCAGTTTCCGCAACAGTTCGTCCATTGGATCCGGTTGCGAGCCGCGTATCTTCTCCGCCAATTCCTTCATGTGCTGCTGGAAAGCCTTGGGAACCACAACGATGAGGTCGGAATCCCTGTGCCTGTCCACGACGGCCTCGAGCTCGGGGTCCACCTCGGCGGTTCCGGACTTCGCGCGGCGAATGAGGCCGCTCACGTGCTTCCAGCTCCCGATGCTGAGGTAGCGGTCCACAATAACGAGCGCAAAGGACGTCAGTCCGTCCGGGTACACATCCGGTTCGGCCGCCTGGGAGCCGATGCAGAACACATCCGTCTCCTGGTACGTGCGCTTCTTGACGAGCTGATTGAACTGCGGGTTGGTGGACAAGGTGGTGAAGGCCCTGTCGAGCGTGCCGCGCGCGGAGTTCGGATCGCTCAACCCCCACAGCAGCGTCACCTTGGGCCAGAGCATCCGCAACTCCATCTCGCCGACCGGCTCCCCCGTCTCGGGATCGAATGCAACACTCCCAAGGAACTCTCCCAGATCCTTCTCCACCATCTCGACGAATACGTAGAAGTCGCTTGCCAGCATGTCCAGTATCTCGCTGAGGTCCACGCCAGACATCATCCTCATCATTTGCATGGCCATGCCAAACTGCTCGGCGAAGGCCGGGTCCGAGGCGCTCAGGGTCTTTATGACCTCGTCGAGTATCCGCTTCAGTCTCACACGCGCCATCACGCACATCCTCTCATAGTCGCCGGTGCGAGGGAGCAGGAACGAGCCGGACCCGTCCAGCAGCTCCGAAAGGACCGGAGAGATGGGTTCGCCGTGCGAGAACGCGCTGGTGAAGTCGCTGAGCAGCCGGTCTTCGCCCACATCGTAGGATATAGCGGATCCGACGTGTTCCCACTTGTCCAGGCTGAACAGCTCTTCGACGAGCAGAAACGCCTTAAGCGCCGACGTTGCCATCTGCACGTCAAGCGCGCCCACGTCCCACTCGCCCTCGGCGGCCTTGCTCGCCTCCTGAGCCTGTCTCGCTTCCGCGTCGTCGAGCGACCGCTTGAAGTGGTCCTCCAATCCGCCGAAAATCGTGTCCATACCGACCATCACGAGGCCAATCGGCTCATGCTCCCCCGCCATGAGTCGCGCGTACAGGGCCACACCGGAAAGACGCTTTTCGGCGGGCGCCATCAGCGCGGCCCACAGCTTCTCGGGCTTGCCCGTCGAGAAGATGACGTACTCGCCCAGACGTCCGAGCGTCGGCGGGTCCGCGAAGCCGATCAGTTCGCCCCTCTCCACTTCAATGTCCCGGCGGTCGAACCGCGTTGAATCGGGATCCTTCGCCTTTTCCCGCTCCAGCATGGCCTTGAACTCCTCCATAAAGTCCAACGCCACCTCGTCGCTCGGCGTGCTCAAGACTATGGAAAGAGTCAGGTTCTCCAGCGAGATCGGGGCCGACGCCTCCTGTTCCCCTTCCTCCAGCATCAGCACGAAATAGAGTTCCGTATCTGCAATCTGGTCCAGAAGCTTCGGCCGGAACTGGTAGTTCGCCGCATGTTCCTTCAGGAGGCCGTACAGCTCCACGACCTGATAGGCGATCTTCCCCCCGGACTCCGGATCAACGAACGCCAGGGCCTTCGCGGACTGCGTCAGGGCCCTCCTCACGTCCAACCGGGCGTAAAGGAGGACGGCATCGGCAGGCAACCTGTCCGCCAGCGCGGCGCGTTCCTGCCGCGCCATGGCCGCCGCGGGCGCCAGGACAGCAAGCACAAGCATCATCTGGAGAGTGCGTCTGAGCATCACTGCTCCTTTCTGCACTGAGGGTTCACGCATTCAAGGCGACCACGCTCAACCGGCCGCCTGCTGCAAGTATATGGCGAGCCGATCCTGAAGGATGAAGATCAGATCGGGCTTCCCGTTGCCGTCAACGTCGCCGACCTCCATCTCGCGGGGCAGCTCATAGCTGTCCGTGTCGGCTCGCTGGTGGATGCTCTTCTCAAAGAGACGCTGACGACAGATCGGCTTCAGTGTGCCGTCCTGGGCGGGACGATAGATCTCGAACATCGCCTTCTTGCTGTCGAACAGCATGACCTCGTCCTTGCCGTCGCCGTCCAGGTCGGCAGGGCGGACATTCCAGTAGGTGAAGTACTCCAGCCTGGCGTCAAGGACCTCCCTGGGTTCGATAATCCTCCGCTCGTTCCTGTCGTAGAGTATCTGAACCGCGTTCCCGCCCAGGAGAACGATGTCGGTCGTCCCGTTGCCGTCCACGTCCCCCGCTTTCAGGTCCCCCTGCGCCAGACCGGCCAGGTCTATCTTGGCAATCAACTTGAACTGCGCCGCCTCCACGTCGAACTCCACGATCTTGGCCAGGTTGCCGGCCAACGCAACGAAGCGGGGGGCTTTCGCCCGAGAGTGGGGGACAAGTCGGCTCACTTCGTCGAACTTCCAGTTGAACTGCCGCTCGACGTACAGCTTGTTCTTCTTGTCCACCTTGAGCACCCGAACGAAACCGGGCTGCGCCAGCAACACATCCTTCATCCCGTCGCCGTCAATGTCCGCCACCAGCAGCGGCTGGTCCTTCTGCTCCTTCAGGAACTCCTGGTCCACTATGATGGACCTGAACTTGCCGTCCCCCAGGCCCAGATAGAGGCTCTCCTTCCCGGAGTACGACCAGTAGAGGACCAGATCGGACTGTCCGTCGCCGTTGAAATCAGCGAAAGCGACGTGGTCCGGCTTCTGGGGCAACTTCTCCTCCGGCTCCTGGTCCTGGTCCCCGAACAGCAGAGGCTTCGCCTCGACATCTATGCTTCCCTTCTCGCCGTCGAAGGCCTTCTCCGCCAGCGCGGCCGCCGGCGCCGTCCGAGCCACGTAGTCGCGCCCCACTTTCTCCACCCACAGCAGCGTCACTTCATCGGGGGCGATGCGACCAAGCCACAGGAACTGGACCTGGCCCTCCGTGTTGATCGGCCGGGGAAACGTGACGCTCTTTGCGTCTATGCGGCTGATGCCGAAGATCTTGTCTTCCTGAGAGAAGCTGAACAGGACGGCCCTGCCGTCGTCCATCTGGAACAGCTTCAGACCCGAAACGGCCTTGGGCGACGGCGACCGGTTGACACGGAACCCCTTCTGGCCGCCCTCGAAGATCAGGAACTCGTTCTTGTCCCTGTTGACGGTGACGATCTCGAGCCTTCCGTCGCCATTGAGGTCGGCCAGTTCGAAGTCCTCGGCACGTCGTGCGGCGGCGTCCAGGGGGATGGCCTCGACTGAAATGTTGATACGGCCCTCCTGGACGGGCTGCTCCTCTCGATCGAGCACAAACTGCCGGAGGCGGTTCTTGCCCTTGTCCAGCGTCAGGAACCTGCGCCCGGGGGCGCCGCTCTCGTACGGCTCTATGGGGCCGGACAGGTGCGAAGGCACCATCTCTTCCTCGACAAATCCCCCATCTTCGTTCTGCAGGAGCACGTGAGTCGCGTAGAACTCGTCAACAGCAAACAACAGCAGATCCAGCCGCCCGTCGTCGTTGATGTCCAGAAGCTCGAATTCTTTGATCTTGTCGCGATAGCCGGCGTTGAGCGGAAACACCTTGCGCTCTTCGCCTTCCTTGAAGATGGTGAACTCCTTGGTTCCCAGCGCGAAGATCTCCTTCTGGCCGTCGCCGTCAAAATCCTCCACGCGAACCGCATCGCCGCGTTTGGCGATCTCGATCTCGGCGATTCGGCGCGGAGAGGCGAACGACCCGTCCTCCTTACGGTCCAGGACGGCCAGACCATCTATGTCCCCGTGGAACACGATGTCGGGCCGTTTGTCGCCGTTCATGTCCGCCACGGCCAGGGAAGATATCTTGTTGTTGACCGGGTGGGTCACCAGCTTGAACCGCTCGCTATCGGGGACGCGGTTGATGTCCTCGAAATCAACGACCTGTTCCTCCACTTCGTCTTCCCGGCGCCGGCGCACGATGCCGATCTCACCCTTATTGTTGTTAACGAAGACCACCTCCTCGACGCCGTCCCCGTTGATGTCCGAGAGCCTCAGGCACGAGATTCCCGGACCGGCCTTGATGAAATCGCACTCGGTGAACTGCAGGGACTTATCGGTAGCCGTGAAGGGCGTTTCCATGTACTTGATGCCCGCGTTGGGGTTGTCGGGGTCGTAGGCGAAGGCGTCTACGTTGTCCAGGAACTCCTTCACGTAAACGGACGGTATCGCGAAGCCGAGCCCATCAAGAAAGATGTAGCCCATGTTGGTCACGCCGATGACCTGGCCGCGCTCGTTGAAAAGCGGCCCGCCGGAGTTGCCCGGCGAGATCGGCGTCGTGGTCTGAACGTAGAGCCGCCCGTCGAAGTTCCGGTTGATCTTGCTGACCATCCCCTCCGAGGTAGATCGCTCCAGCCCCATGGGGTTACCGATGGTGAAGACCCTGTCGCCTTCCTTCAACTGAGTCGAATCGCCAACGTAAAGCTGGGGGATCTCCATGCCGATCTCTTCCTCGATCTTCAGCAAGGCCAGGTCTATGTGCTCGTCGAGGGCGACCAGCTTCACCTTCTTGAACACCTTCTTCTCGAAACGCTCCCCT
>DAOVRD010000140.1 GCA_030628375.1 Planctomycetota bacterium | reverse complement strand
CGCTGGTGGCGCTGGTGGATTTCCTGCTGAACTGGGCCACCGGCTATACGCTCGCGCAGGTCTTTGGCGTTGTCTTCTCGGGGTTCGCCGCCGTGATGGGGGTCCCTCGGGGCGAATGGCTCAACGTTGGCGAGTTGCTCGGGATCAAGACGGTGCTGAATGAGTTCGTGGCCTACCAGCGCATGCAGGAGATGATAGAAGCCGGGCTGCTGAGCGCGCGCGCGGTGACCATCAGCACGTATGCCCTGTGCGGATTTGCCAATTTCGGCAGCGTCGCGATTCTGATGGGCGGCCTCAGTGGCGTCGCTCCCAAACGCAGGGGGGAGGTGGCGGCGCTGGCGATCAAGGCCCTCATTGCGGGGACGCTGGCCGGGTTCATGACGGCCTGCTATGCGGGCATGCTCGCCTGAGCGGGGGCCGGGGGCGCATTGCCGGCACGAACGTTCTGGAGGCCGGAAACGGGCCTATTCCGCGCGCGTCGCTTGACTTTACGCGTTCGTGTGATAGAATTAACCAATTGTGTCCGGTTTGATAGTGTGTACCTACTAACTGAGAACTTTTGGGGACTTGATTGCCCGGAGAGCGCATTCGAATTCGGATGGAAGCCTATGATCACCGGGTGCTTGACCGGTCGGCGCGGCAGATCGTCGAGACGGCGGCAAGGACCGGTGCGAAGGTGAGCGGTCCCGTTTTGCTGCCCACTCACATCGAGCGCTACACGGTTCTGCGCTCGCCGCATGTGGATAAGAGGTCGCGGGAGCAATTCGAGATTCGCACGCATAAACGGCTGATTGACATACTGGATCCGACTACCCACACCGTGGATGCCCTGAACAACCTGAAAGTGCCCGCCGGTGTGGAGATAAAGATCAAGGTGTAGTCGGCGGCTGGACAGACGTGCCGAGTCGGCCCATGGCTGCAAGGTTGCTGGTCCTCCGTGGAGTTCGGAGGCCGGCTGGCGCACTGGCGGCAAGGGACTTACCTCTGTGCTGCCCTGAGGGTGGATCGCGCGGGTCTGTTGGGGCCGCCGGGCCTGCCTCGCCGCAGCGGCTACGGCTGCGAAGGTTGAGGGCGGGTTTTGTCTGCTTTCAAATCCCGCGGGGCGCATGTCCTAATGCGCCTTCCCCCTTGTGCATGGGATGGGGGAGAGTGTTTGTCCGCCTGCCCCGCCGGATGTGGGATTGGCTTGTAGCGTAAGGCCGGAGCGAAGGACAGTCTGCGGCAACGCACTGAGGGACGAACGACGGATGGTCAAGGCGCTGTTGGGCAAAAAGATCGGCATGACACAGGTCTTCGACCAATCGGGCAGGCACGTGCCTGTTACGGTCTTGCAGGTGGGTCCCTGCACCGTGACTCAGGTCAAGACCGAGGAGACCGACGGCGTTGCCGCCGTGCAGATCGGGTTTGGGGAGCGCAAGCGGAAGAAAACGTCCCGGCCGCAGGCGGGTCACTTTGCAAAGGCCGGCGCGGCGCCCAGGCAGATACTTAGAGACGTCCCGCCCGACGGAGACGCGACGGCCGAGCCGGGACAGGAAATCGGAGTGGAGATCTTCGAAGGTGTGTCGCACGTGGACGTGGTGGGTGTCAGCAAGGGCCGGGGTTTCGCCGGCGTCATCAAGCGCCATGGGTTCAGCGGCTCGCCGGCCACCCACGGCGGGCGGTTCGGCCGCAGGGCGGGCTCCATCGGCAGCAGCGCCTCCCCCAGCCGCGTCTGGAAGGGACACAAGATGGCCGGTCGCATGGGCGGCCGACAAGAGACCATTCGTAACCTCGAAGTCATCGAGCTGGACCCCGAGCGTCACCTGATGCTCGTCAAAGGATCCGTCGTCGGCAGTAACGGAAGCTATGTGCTGGTCCGCAAGGCGATCGCCCCGCCTGCTGGGGGCGGCCAGGCGGAAGAGACCTAGCCCCACGCGCAATCTGGATGACTATGGACATACCAGTTTACAGCATGGCCGGACAGGTCGTGGACCACGTTGCCGTGGACGAGTCCGCCCTGGGCGGGAAGCCGAACATGGAGCTGGTCCGGCAGGCGATCATCATGTACGAAGCGAATAAGCGCGTGGGAACGGCCAAGACCAAGAAGCGCGATGAGATCTCTGCCAGCGGCAGGAAGGTCTGGCGCCAGAAACACACCGGCAGGGCCCGACATAGCACTCGGGCCAGTCCTCTTTGGGTGGGCGGTGGCGTCGCGCACGGGCCCCGGCCCAGAGACTTCCGCCAGAAGATGAACAAGGCGGCACGGCGCAAAGCCCTCTACTCGGCGTTCCTGGCCAAAGCCATTGACGGAGAGGTCATGGTCCTGGACCGATTGGAGCTGCCAGAGCTAAGGACCCGAGAGATGGTCGCCGTCCTGCGCAACCTGGGCGTTGATCGCACGTTCCTCATCGTGCCGGATCGGCACGACCCGGACCTGTGGCGCTGTACCAGGAACATCCAGGGCGCCGCCATGCGGACGTCCAGGGAACTGAACGCTTATGAGATGATCCGGCCCAGCCGGGTCATTTTTACTTTGGAAGCGATCCGGCAGTTCCTCGCCGGCGCGGCACAGGTTGAGCGTCCGGCACGGGAAGAGGTGGAGGTGGGCGAGGATGGATAGCCGCCAGATCGTCATCGGTCCCCTGCACACAGAGAAGAGCGTTGACGACCTTCGGGCCAATAACGCCTACCACTTTGAGGTGAACACCCGTGCCACGAAGAGCCAGATCCGCCATGCCATCGAGGAGCTTTTCCCGGGGTGCAGGGTTGTTGACGTCAGGACCATGTCCGTCAAGGGCAAGCGGCGCCGTGTCAGGTTCAGTGTCGGCACGACCCGGGAAAGGAAGAAGGCGATCGTGAAGCTCAGGCCCGGCGACACGATAGACATAGGCTACTGACCTCAAGCGAGACCGCGAAAGGGAGTTCGATAGGGTGCCCGTCAAGCAGTACAAACCGACCAGTCCGGGCCGGCGCAACATGACCCGTGCCGACTTCTCCGAGATCACCCGGAGCAAGCCGGAGAAGTCGCTGCTGCGGCCCTTGAAGAGCACCGGCGGGCGCAACAACTATGGCAGAACAACCAGCCGTTTCCGCGGCGGAGGTCACAAGAGGCGTTACCGCGTGATAGATTTCAAGCGCGACAAGACCGACGTGCTGGCCGAGGTGCTCAGCATCGAGTACGACCCCAACCGCACGGCGCGGATCGCCTTGCTTCAGTACCCCGACGGCGAGAAGCGTTACATACTCGCCCCCGAGGGGCTGAAGGTCGGCGCAGAGATCGGCAGCGGGACGGACGTCGAGCCCAGGGTCGGCAATTGCATGCCTCTGGGGCGTATCCCGTTGGGTATGTTCGTTCACAACGCTGAGATTCAGCCCGGCAGGGGAGGTCAGATCGTGCGCAGCGCCGGTGCCGCCGCGCAAGTGAGCGCGCGGGAGGGCCGGTATGTTCACTTGATTCTGCCCAGCGGCGAGGTGCGGCGAGTGTTGGCGGCCTGTCGGGCCACCATCGGCCGGATTGGCAACGCGGAGCACCAGAACGTGAAGATCGGCAAGGCGGGTCGTTCCCGCTGGCTGGGCAGACGCCCTCACGTGCGAGGGACCGCGCAGAACCCCGTCAGCCATCCGATGGGAGGCGGGGAGGGACGCCGCGCCGGTGGGCGCCATCCCTGCAGTCCCACGGGCGTGCTGGCCAAGGGCGGCAAGACGCGCAAACGCAGGAAATACAGCGCCCGCCTCATAGTGCGAAAGAGGAGGAAATAACCTGCCGTGAGTAGATCGCTCAAAAAAGGGCCGTACGTAGACGAGAAACTGTTGCGCAAAGTCATGCGTCAGAAGAACCTCGGCGACAGGGATGCGATAAAGACCTGGGCCCGGGCGTGCACGATTATCCCGGACTTCGTTGGCCATGCGTTCATGGTCCATAACGGTCGCTCTTTCGAGAGGGTCTTCGTTACCGAGGATATGGTGGGCCATAAGCTGGGTGAGTTCGCCCCGACCCGAACCTTCCGCGGCCATAGCGGCCGGCGGCGGTGAGAGGGACGGATTGGCCCGATGTCGCATCGACGTTGAGGAGGTGGCAGGCAGCCGAAGGGAGGACCATGCAGTTCGTTGCAAGGCACAGACACGCGCCCATTTCGCCCCAGAAGGCCAGGTTGGTGACTGCGCTGATCCAGGGCGAACACGTCAACGACGCGCTGCAGATACTCCGCGCCACCCCCAAAAGGGCCGCGTATATGGTGGATAGGGTCCTTCGTTCGGCGATGGCCAATGCCGACCAGAGCCTGGAGGCGAACATGGATCAACTCAGAGTCGCCCGGGCCTGGGTGGATGGAGCCAGGATTCGCAGGAAGGGAATGCCGCGCGCGCGCGGTCGGTGGGACATCATCAAAAGTCGCTCGTCCCACATTAACATCGTGTTGGACGACGGACAGTAGCGGGAGGTTCCATGGGGCAGAAAGTCCGGCCTACGTCGTTGAGACTGGGTATCACCGAAGATTGGCGGTCCCACTGGGTCGCCAACAAGAAGCTTTTCGGCCTGTACGTGGTCGAGGACCAGAAGATCCGCATCTATATCAAGCACCACTACTACTACGCCGGGATATCAAAGACCGTAATAGAGCGCACCAGAGACAGCGTGCACGTCCGGGTGCACTGTGCCCGCCCGGGCCTCATCATCGGCCGCAGAGGAGTCGAGGTGGAGCGTCTGAAGAACGGTCTGGAAGAGCTGACCGGCCGCACACTGGAGATAGCCATTGAGGAAGTGCCGGCCCCGTTGCTGGACGCGCAGTTGGTGGGCGAGGACCTGGCGCAGCAGATCGAGCGGCGCAGGTCGTTCCGACGCGCCATCCGAAGGTCGGCTGAGATGAGCATGAACGCCGGCGCCGTGGGAGTCAAGATCCAGCTCGCCGGCCGACTGGGAGGCTCCGAGATGGCCCGCAGGGAGAAGGTCGAGTTGGGGAGCTTCCCCCTGCACACGTTTCGAGCGCAGATTGACTACGGCTTCACTGAAGCGAGGACCAAGTACGGCCACATCGGTGTGAAGGTGTGGATCAATCGCGGACTGCTGGCGCCGGGCGAGACGTTCTACGACAAGGAGGACCGCGACAATGCCCCTAATGCCTAAAAGGGTGAAGCACCGGAAGACCCAGCGCGGCACGCTCAAAGGGAAGGCGAGCCGGGGCAATCGTGTCGCCTTCGGAGACTACGGGTTGCAGGCCCTGGAGCGCGCCTGGATCACCGCCGCTCAGATAGAAGCCGGCAGACTGGCCGTGATGCACTTCCTGCGCCACGAAGGCAAGCTGACCATTCGCATCTTCCCGCACAAGAGCGTCACCTCCACGCCTGCCGAAACCAGGATGGGAAAGGGCAAGGGCGAGCCGTCCCACTGGGTGGCCCGTGTCAGGCCCGGCACGATCCTCTATGAACTGTCGGGCCTGCCGGAAGAGCTGGCCATCGCCGCGCTGGCCCGCGTCGCTCACAAAATGCCCATCAGGACGCGACTGGCGCGCCGGAGGGCACACGTGTGAAAGCCAAGGAACTGAGAGGAAGGGAACCGCAAGAACTGCGGCGGCAGATGGAGGATCTTCGACGGCAGCTCTTCGACGTCAAGTTCAAATGGCAGGCCGAGGAGAACCCCAACAGCAGCCGGCGCCGGCTGCTCAGGCGAGACATCGCCAGATACCAGACCGTCCTGCGTGAGATGGAACTGAGCCGGAACGCCCCGGGCCCCGGGCAGGCGGACGCTAATGGAGCCCCATCAGGGACCGCATGATGACCGACAAACCGAAAAGGACCAGAAAAAGGGCTCGTGGTGTAGTCAAGAGCGACAAGATGGACAAGACCGTCACCGTCGTCGTCGGGCGCCTGGTCCGGGATCGGCGGTACGGCAAGTACATACGCCGCAAGACCACCTTCGCGGCGCACGATCCACACAACGACGCCAGGGAAGGCGACCTGGTGGAGATAGAGAGCACCAGACCCCTGTCGAAGACCAAGCGCTGGCGAGTGGTGCGCATTGTGCGCAGGGCGGCCGTCCCCGAGCCCGCCGTTGCCGCCTTGTCGGCGCCGCAGGAGGTCGTCGCTGAATCCGAATCGGAGGCGCAGGCCTGACGGCGGTGGAGAACCCGGTCCCATGATATGCGAGCAGACAGTCCTGGACGTTGCAGATAACACGGGCGCCCGCACCGTCCGGTGCTTCAAAGTGCTGGTAGGAAGCCGCCATACCTATGCCACGGTCGGCGATGTGGTCGTGGGCAGTGTGACCAAAGTCATCCCCGGCAGCGACATCGGAAGGGGTGAGATTGTCAGAGGCGTCGTGGTCAGGACCAAGGCCCCCATACGCAGGGAGGACGGCAGCTACGTGCGTTTTGACCGCAACGCGGTCGTGATCCTGCAGCCTGACGGCAACCCCAGAGGCACCAGGATCTTTGGCGCTATCCCTCGGGAGCTTCGCTACAAGAACTACATGCGGATCATCAGCCTCGCGGCGGAGGTGGTCTGAGACGGTGGGAGGACGATGAGGCGTCATCTACACGTGCGGCGCGGCGACACGGTGGAAGTGATCGCAGGCAACGCCCGGGGCGTTCGCGGGCGCATCCTCAGAGCCATGCCGCAAAAACAAAGGATTGTGGTCGAGGGCGCGAACCTGGTCTGGAAACACGTCCGGCGCAGCCGCCAGCATCCCCAGGGCGGCAGGATCCAGATCGAAGCGCCCATGCACGTGTCCAACGTGATGCTCATCTGCCCGAACCGGGATTGCGCAGGATATGACAAGCCCGTGCGCGCTAAGAGCGTGGCGCGCGACGGCAAGACCAAGATCCGCGCCTGTGCGAAATGCGGCGCGGAGATACCCAAAGCGGAGTGAGCCCGGCGGGCACGTGGCCATCTGACGTGTCGGGGCGTGACGGCGATAAATGAACGATACAGTCGAGACAACGGCGGCCGAAACGTATGAACCGCGGCTGAGGACGCACTTCATGCAGGAGGTCGTGCCGCGCCTGATGGAGCGTTTCGGTCTTGATAATCCCCTGGCCGTGCCGCGCCTGGAGAAGATCGTTCTCAACATGGGCGTCGGGGAAGCCGTCAGCGATCAGACTGCGATGGCGGATGCGGTCCAGACGCTGCGGGCTATCAGCGGACAACAGCCCGTTGTGACGCTCGCACGGCAGAGCGTGGCCGGTTTCCACCTCCGCCAGGGCATGGCCGTGGGCTGCAAGGTCACCATCCGGGGGACTCGCATGTACGAGTTCCTGGACCGCCTCATGAGCATAGCGCTGCCCCGTGTGCGCGACTTCCGCGGGCTGTCCCCCGATGCGTTTGACGGCACCGGCAACTACAGCCTCGGCGTGGAAGAAGTGGCCGTCTTCCCGGAACTGGACCTGGACAAGTTGAAGCGGATTTACGGCATGGACGTGACCATTGTCACTACCGCCTCTGTAGATCAGGAGGCGTTGGAACTGCTGACCTTACTGGGAATGCCGTTCCGCCAGTAGGGCGGCGCGGAGTTAGGACGTTAACGGCACAGGGAGACGAGACAGGTTCACAGATGGCACGAAAGGCTCTGGTAGAGAGATCGCTGCGTCCGCCGAAGTACTCTAGTCGCCAGCGTAACAGATGCGGGCTATGTGGACGCCCGAGAGGCTACATGCGGAAGTTCCGGATCTGTCGCATCTGCTTCCGCAACCTCGCCAGCAAGGGCGAGATCCCCGGCGTGGGGAAGGCGAGTTGGTAGGTGGGTCGGCCCGCGCAGTGATCGGCGTAGTGCATATCTGTCACGACTGGAGAGGCGCTCAACCATGATGACGGACCCTATCAGCGACATGCTGACGCGGCTGCGCAACGCCATTCGTGTGGCGGCCGAGTCGGTGGAGATGCCCGCTTCCAAGAGCAAGGAGAACATCGCACGCGTGCTCTGCGACGAGGGCTTCATCGAGGACTACCGCGTGGTGGGCGAGCCCCCGCGCAAACTGCTGAAGGTCTACCTGAAGTACGGCCCTCTGGGTGAGACGGTCATTCGTGAGATCAAGAGGGTCTCCAAGCCGAGCCGGCGTGTGTACCGGCCCGTCAACGAACTCAAGCACGTGCGCAACGGCCTGGGCATCTCCGTCGTGTCAACCAACCGTGGCGTGTTGAGCGACCGCGAGTGCCGACGGTTGCACGTCGGCGGCGAAGTGCTCTGCACGGTGTTCTGAGGCCCGGTCCGGCCGGGGCAATCCTGTCACGTACACAAATGATTTACAGGGATACACAGGATTTACAGGATAAGATCAAGGTGTAGAAAACTGCCAGCCGCTGTCTTTCGCATAGTTTGCCGTTTTTCTGTTATCCTGTGTATCCTGTACATCCCTGTTACGTACAGAAGTCATTAAAAGGAGAACCGAGAGGATGTCGCGGATTGGACAGCAGCCCATA
The DNA here is from genome assembly GCA_030628375.1 of Planctomycetota bacterium. GTDB lineage: Bacteria > Planctomycetota > Brocadiia > SM23-32 > SM23-32 > DAOVRD01. The sequence continues at coordinate 1,766 of DAOVRD010000140.1, read as the reverse complement.
CCTGTGCCCGAAGCCGTCGAGATGGAGGCGGCCGGCAACCACCTCAAGTTCAAAGGCAAGCTGGGTGAACTCGAACACCGGCTCCCCGATGAACTGGAGGCGGAGTACCTGCCGGACCGCAACCTGGTCGAGGTCAGGCGGAAGGGCAACGGGCGGCGGGCCCGTTCGCTGCACGGCCTCCACCGCACGCTCATTGCCAACAAGATCGAAGGCGTCTCGCAAGGGTTCTCCAAAGCTCTGGAGATCTACGGCACCGGCTACAGCGTGAACCTGCGCGGCAAGACCCTCGTGCTGCAGGTCGGTTTCTGCCATGAGGTGACGTTTGAACCGCCCGAGAGCATCACGGTAGAGATAGAACAGAACGCCGCCCAGTTGGACCGCCCCGCGCGGTTCGTCGTCAAAGGTATTGACAAAGAGCTGGTCGGGCATTTCGCGGCCAGCGTCAGGGCCGTTCGTCCGCCGGAGCCCTACAAGGGCAAGGGCATCAGATATCAGGGCGAATATGTGCGGCGCAAGCAAGGCAAGGCGTTCACGGGACTGGAACGGTAAAGACGCGCCGATTGGCGCTTCCGGAGCCGGCTACATGCCGGGCGGCTTATGAACAAGAGCAAGCAGAAAGCGATGCGGAGGGCGCGGCGTCATCGGCACGTGCGCAAGAACGTGGATGGCACGGCCGAACGTCCGCGCTTGTGCGTGTTCCGCAGCAATAAGCACATCTACGCCCAGGTCATTGACGACTGGAGCCAGCGCACCCTGGTCAGTTGCTCCTCCTCGTGCGCCGAGATCAAGGGCGAGATAAGGCACGGGGGCAACGTGGAAAGCGCGGCCAAGGTGGGCGAACTCATCGGCAAGCGGTGCATAGAGAAGGGCATCACCGCCGTCGTTTTCGATCGGGGCGGTTACAAGTATCACGGACGTGTCAAAGCCCTGGCCGAGGCAGCACGCGGACAGTTCAAGCAGGCCGGTGCTAAAGGCTTCTAGACTGCGCACGAGCAGGGAACCAGAACATGCGATATTCGGAGCAAGAGGCCGGAGTGCTGGAAGAGGTCATTGCCATCCGCTTTCATACCAAGGTGACCAAAGGCGGACGCAAACTCACGTGCGCCGCTCTGGTGACCGTCGGCGACGGCCGGGGTAAGGTGGGGCTCGGCTACGGCAAGGCCAGGAGCGTGCCCATGGCCATCGAGAAGGGCACAAAGGAAGCTCGCGCCCAGATGAAGGACATCAATCTGGTCGGGGACACCGTCGCCCATGAAGTGACGGGACGACACGGCTCCGCCCGCGTGTTTCTGAAGCCGGCCACTCAGGGAACCGGCGTTAAGGCCGGAAAGACCACGCGTGCAATCCTGCAAGTGGCCGGGGTGCACAACGTCCTGAGCAAGCTCTACGGCAACAGCAATCCCATGAACGTCGCCAAAGCCACGATGAATGCGCTGGAGCAGATGAACTCCGTGGAGGAGGTAGAGAAACTCCGCGGGGTCAGGGTGAGGCTCTTCCATCCTCAGGCCCGCGAGCCGGTGCCCGCGGCCGTTGAGGCGGACGAGCCGCCCGAGGAGAGCGGGTAGGCCCGCAGGGCATCCTTAATCGCCGGGACGGAGTGACGGAGCAATGGACATTTCACGGGCAAAAACGCTTACTCGGCCGCGCCAGAAGAGGAAGCGTGTTGGGCGTGGCCTGGGCAGCAGGCGCGGGAAGACCTGCGGGCGCGGCGATAAGGGCGCCCGGTCCCGCAGCGGATGGAGCGCCCGTGGTATGACCGGCGGAGG
>DAOVRD010000053.1 GCA_030628375.1 Planctomycetota bacterium | reverse complement strand
GTGGCCATGGCCGACCTTTAACATCGCCGACAGCCTATTGGTTTGTGGCGCCGGACTGCTCCTGTGGCATGCAGCAGGCAGCAGGCAGCAGGCAGCAGGCGGCAGGCAGAAGACAGCAGGCAGCAGGCAGCAGGCAGAAGGCAGAAGGCAGACGACAGCAGGCAGCAGGTAGCAGGCGGCAGGCAGAAGGCTGAAGTCAGCGGTCAGCGGTCAGAGGTCAGATACGAACGCCCGGCACGGTCAGGGATCAGCGGCGTTCTTGTTCGATCTTCTGCTGGTAGCCGGTTTCGTCGTAGGCGGCCACGGGATCGAGGGGCAGGTCCTTCTCCAGGCGGGCCATCTGGAGAATGGGCCTGACGTCGGTCAGGAAGGCGTCCAGGAACACGCGGTTGGCGAGGATGATGTCCTGGCGTTGCTGGAGCGCTTCGAGCCGATAGCGGTCGAGGATCAGGGCCTTGGTCAGGGAGATCTGCAGTGAGTCAATGCTGTGCAGCACGGCGCGGATGCGGTTCTCCAGCGACGAGCACTGGTCTATCATGTAGGCCCAGTTGCGGGCCGGGTCCTGGGCGCAGACCACGGCGCCTTTGATCAGTTCGCAGAAGATGGCGTACATCGAGATGTTCGGCTCGACGCTGTGGTCGTCGTCGGCCGCGTATCGAGTGTTGAAGTGGAAGCCGCCGGGCCGGCCGGTGTTGACCAGCCTGGCAACGATCTGCGCCACGTTCACGCCGAAGGGGTGGTGGCCCATGTCCACCAGCACGCCGGCCCTGTCGCCGAGCGAATCCGCGATCGCGGCGGCCGCCCCGGCGTCGGCGATCACGGTGGAGTAGGTGCCGGGTTCGAAGAGCTTGTATTCGATCAGGTGCACCACGGTGTCGGGCGCGCTGTCGTAGATTTGCCTGAAGGCTTCTCTGACCAGTTGCTCCTGCTGCCACAGGTCGCGCTGGCCCGGATAGTTGGAGCCGTCGGGCAGCCAGTAGGTGACCAGGCCCTGTGCGTGCTTCGCGGCGATCCGGCAGCAGACCTCGCAGTGCTGGATGAGGGCGCGGCGCACCCCTGGCAGGGGAGAGCTGAGGCTTCCGTAATGCGTGCCGGTCAGGAACAAGGTAGGGTTGACGGCGCCGAAGTCTATGCCCTGCTCCCGGGCGTAGTCCCTCGGCTCGGCGAAGTGGTCCACGTAGACCTCCTCGAAGGCGATCTCTTCGGGCTTGTCCCAACCCACGTGGATGGCCACTCGGGGGGACGCGCCCGTCAGTTTGTGCACCATCGCGGCGTCGCGTATCTTCGCGTGGAAGTCTCTGGCCGGGGCCGGCGGCATGTAGTCGCCGAACCGTCCCCCGCCGAACACGCCAAAGACCCACGAGGGCACCTCTACTTCGAACGCCTTGAGCTTCTCTTTGGCCTGGTCAATGTCTATGCCCGCCTCGGCGAGTTCCTGGCCGAGCATGTGGTAACGTTCTTTGATCTTCTTGCCGTTGACCCTGGCCATTGTGCGTCCTCCGCTTCCTGCTCGGTTCGCGGAGCAGGCTGCATATGTGTGCCGCGGTTCTGCCCACGAGCGGCCATCAGATGAGCCTGCGCCGGTGGTCCGCCGACGGTCAGTTTACAGGATTGCGCGGGGGGTGCAAGAGAAGACCGGCCGGCGTCCTGCGGAGGTGACGGGGATCGTGTTTGACGACCGGCCGGATGGGCCGTAGAATGCCGCCGGGCTCAGCGCCCCGTCCATTTGCCGAGCGTCGGGCCCGGGCCGAGCCTCAGGCGAGGGTGCCTGAGCTACACGGGGCCACGTCGAATGCGAATGTAGCGCAGCCGCCCCCGGCTGCGACTTGAGGGAAGGGAGCCTCAGGCGAGGGCGCCTGAGCTACACGGGGCCACGTCGAATGCGAATGTAGCGCAGCCGCCCCCGGCTGCGACTTCAGGGAAGGGAGTGAGAATGAAGGACTTCGAGGCGCTCTTGAGGCTTGTGGCGAAGCATCCGGTCCGGAGGGTTGCGGTAGCGGTGGCGCAGGACCCCTCGGTGATCCAGGCCGTGGAAGAGGCCAGGACCAGAGACATCGCGGAAGCTGTGCTGGTGGGGGACGAGCGGGAGATCGCCGAGGCGGCCGAGTCGGTGGGCGTTTCGCTGGATGAGTTCCGCGTGATGCACGAGGCCGATCCGCTCGGCGCGGTGGACAGAGCCGTCTCGATGGTCTCCTCGGGCGGGGCCGACATCCTGATGAAGGGATACACACACACCGACGACTTCCTGCGCGGGGTTCTGAACAAGGAGCACGGGCTGCGCACCGGCTCCATCATGAGCCACGTCTTCATTGCCGAATTCCGCGAGCTGGACAAGCTGATATTCATCACCGACGGAGCGATGAACATCGCTCCGGACCTGGAACAGAAATCTGCGATCCTTCTCAACGCCGTCCACCTGGCCAACATATTCGGCGTGATGACACCGAAGGTGGCCGTGCTGGGGGCGGTGGAGCTGGTGAACCCCGCCATGCCGGCCACGGTAGACGCGGCGGCCCTGGCAAAGATGGCGGATCGCAGGCAGTACGTGCCGGCCAGCACGGTGGGCGGCCCGTTCGCGCTCGACAACGCCATATCGGTCGCGGCCGCCAAGCACAAGAAGATAACGGGTCCTGTGGCGGGCGAGGCCGACATCCTGGTTGTGCCCAACATCGAGGCCGGCAACATGCTGGCGAAGTCTCTGGTGTACTTCGCGCACCACAGGCTTATCGGTTTGCTGATGGGGGCCAAAGCGCCGGTCGTTCTCACCAGCCGCGCCGACACGATGGAATCGAAGATGCTTTCCATCGCCGGCGCGGTCTTGATGGTCAACATGAAGCGTGCGCTTCAGTTGAAGGTCGGCAAGGTGCACTACTGATAGAAACCGAGGAGCAGGGGAGGATGGCACAGAGACGCATTCTCGTAATTGATGACGAGGAGGACTCCAGGGAGTTCGTGGTGGCCGTTCTCGAAGAGGAGGGCGTGGAGATCCTTACTGCGCGGGACGGCGAGAGCGGATTGAAGCTCGCCCTCGAAGAGCAGCCGGACCTCATCATACTGGACGTGCAGATGCCCAACAAGGATGGTTTCACGGTCTTCACCGAACTCAAACAGGAAGAGGCCACCAAGGCGATCCCCGTCATCATGCTCACCGGCATGGCCGAGACCAGCGGCATCAGGTTCTCCAAGAGCATCATGGGCGACTTCATCGGCGTGGAGCCCCGCGCATACGTGGAGAAGCCGGTCAACCCGGAGACCCTCACGGCGACGGTGGAGGAGATACTGGGCGGGGAAGGCGCGGCCTGAGAGCGGCCGGGGTGCGCAAGCCGCCGGGGCGTCTCCTTTCGAGGGCCCCTCATGTGCTCGTAGCGTGACTCAGGTTGCACGGACCGTCGGGCGCAGATAAGATAGATGCGTGCCCTGAATCCGCCGAAGGCGGACCCCGGACCGCCGGGAACGGGAGTGACCCATGGCGAAGTCGGAGAAACTGCAACTCCAGGAGCTTCTGAAGGACTACTGGGTCGGCGAGAAGCTCGGGGCGGGGGCGCGCAGCGTAGTATACGACATCAAACGCAAGCGAGACGGCTACGTGTTCGCCGTCAAATACGTCAAGGTGCGCGGGCCGGAGGACCTGCGCGTTATCGGCCATATGGAGAACGAGTTCCGTGTCCTCCAGGCGGTCCATAATCCGAAGACGCAGGCGTCCGAACTGGTCATCCGGGCGGAGGAGTTCAAGAAGATAAAGCGGCTCTTGAAGGTCAAGGCCGCCTACATGGTGATGGAGCGGGCGGAGGGTCGGTCCCTGTTTGAGCACCGCGACTACGACCTGGACGCGGTGATGACCATCTTCCGGCAGGCCTGTCACGCCCTGGAGCACCTGCACAGCGTCGGCTACGTCCATGCGGACCTGAAGCCTCAGAACGTCGTGGTGGACGACATCCTGATGATAAAGATGGTGGACTTCGGGTTTGCCGCTCCCATGGGGCACAAGCTGAGCGCATTCAGGGGCACCTTCGGATACGGCGCTCCGGAACAGGCCGGCGGCCGACTCAGTGCGAAGACCGACGTCTTCAACCTCGGGGCGGCCATCTACTGGGTGCTGACGGGCGAGAACATCCCTTCCATCATGCCTGGCGAGCACCAGCAGCAGGGGTTTGTGCCGGACGCCCAGATCAATATCGCCCCCCCCTCCCGGATTAATCCCGATGTGCCCGGAGAGCTCTCCGAGATGGTGCTGCGATGCTGTAGCGTCAAGGAGCACGATCGCCCCTCAGTGCGCGAACTGAAGCAGTACCTCCATGGGCTCCAACTCAGGATGGACTATGGGGCCGTGTAGCGCCGACCCATAAGCAGTGACCGCCCGGGAGGGCCTGTAGATGACGGACCGCTCGCGGCAGGAAGCCCACGGCCGGCGAAGGCCGCCCCGCCTCTGGAAATCGCTGCTCAAGTGGGCGTTCCGCGTGTCTGCTTCCCTGGTCATCATCCTGCTCTTTTCCCTGCTGCTCTGCCCCGTCGTCACGGATATGCGTCTGGTCAAGGGCGTGCTCGTGCGCGCCGTCTCCCGCAGGCTGAACGGCGCGCACGTGCGGCTCGAAAGCCTCCGCCTGGCGCCCCTGGAGCCGCACGTGCTCCACCTCGGTGGTCTCGTCATCGCTGAGCCCGGGCGTCCCGACTCGCCCATACTGGAAGTGGGCCGCCTGGACTGCCGATGGCGTCTGGCGGACCTGCTGGAGAAGCGCGTCCATATCTCCCTGCTGGACGCCGATTCGGTGAGGGTGGTCTTGCGGCGGACGGACGGACGCTGGAACTTCCACGCCATTTTTCCGCCGTCCCCCGAACCGTTTCGGATGGAGGACGTGCGACTTCCCATCCGCCTTGATGTGGACGTCTGCAAGGGCAGCAACATGCGCTTCGAGTTCGAGATGGACGGGCTGGTGGGAGCCGTTCTGCAGGGGGTGTCGCTGGAGTCCTCATGCAGCCTGGCAGGGCTTCTGGACGGCGTGGCCAGCTTCGGCGCGTCCGCCGAGACGGTGGCGGTCCGCGTGCCGCAGGGCCGGCTGGTCTTCGAGGAAGGCCTGGCAGTGCGGGGCAGGATGGACAAGGCCGGCCCGAGTGTGCGGGTCTCGGGGGCGTTTGCCGCAGATCGGCTGGCCGCGTCGCTTGATGAGGCGGGTGCTCTGGCGCCGCTCGCGCTTGCCGGCGGCCTGAAGGCCGAACTGGACCTGGCGCGTCCGGCGGTGCCTCGCTTCGAGGTCTGCTTGCAGATCCCGGGTCTCCTCACCGATGTCCTGTCGGTGTCGCTGGAGGGTGCGCCGGACTGGACCGTGAAGGGCGAGAACATCGTCGCCGTGGACCTGGCGGGCCTGGCGGGCCCTGTCTCTTCGCTGCGCCCCGATATTGTGCGGTCCGTCGGGTTGACGGGCCAGGCCCTCGTTCTCACGGAAGTGACTGGCGCTCTGGGCAAGGGCTCTCCTCTCGAAGCCTACGTTCGCCTGACCAACCGCGTCTTTGGCTGGAACGTGGACGCTCGGGGAGAGTTCGACCTGGCTCTGGCTTTGGGGCCGGGGCGTGCCCCTGGTGGGGTGGCCGCGCCGTTCAACGCCGAGGCATCGGGCGTTTCCTGCGCGCTCACGCAGCAGGTTGAATTGGCCCTTGCTGACGGCGTCGGCGGCATGGCCCTCACCGATCTCACGTGCCGCGTTGACTCGGCGCGGGCGGTGCTTTTTGGCCAGTTCGAATCCACCGGGCGAGGCCTGCGTGCCGGCGTTCTGGCGGACGTATCGGTGCCGACGGCGTCCTCCTTGTCCCTGCGCGGTGGGCTGTCGGCGGAGGAACTGGCGTTGCGGAGCCCGATAGCGGGCGAACTCGCTTCGCCTGTGGACCTGGACTTCAAGGTGTTCGTCACCGATCTCCTCGACCCGGCGCGGAGCTTGCTTGTCGTTGACCGGGTGCGGGGAGGCCTTGGGCGCATACTGCCCCGTTTCTGGCTCGCCGCTTCGGCTTCGGGATTTGGCCAGGGGGGGATTGAGGTGGCTGGCGGGGGTGTCGTTGACCTGGGGGAGATGGCCGGCATCCTCGATGGGTTTGCTGAGGAGGTCCGATTCGTGCTTGGGGAGGTGGAGGCGGCCGGCGTGGCGGCGGCCACGTTCAGGGTGTGCGGGCGCCCGGGGTCGGGAGGCATCTGCCTGTCGGCGGACGGGTCGGCGGCGCTGGCCGACCTGGCTTTCAGGCGAGGCATGTTGGAGGCGGGCGTCGGAGAGCTGGATTCGCTCTATTCCGTCTTTGTGCCTGCCGATGCCGGACTCCTGCCTCACGACGTCCGTGGGGTCGTCCGCGCGTCCGGAGCAGACATCGCCGGCGGTTTGCTTGGGGAAGGGACCGCAGACTCGGTGGCTTTCGCCGTCTCCGTCGGCGCATTTGATGGCGAGCTGTCGGGCCGCCTCTCCGGCGTGGACCTGTCGGAAGTGGAGGCGGACGTTGTCCTGTCCGTTCGCAATGTCGAGGCGCAGGTGCCGTTTGGTTCCGGCGCTCCGCCCGTGAACGTGCCTGCGGTCTCCTGCGATCTGGCGGGACGGGTTCGTTCGAACCCTCTGGCAGGCGACCTGTGGCTTGCCGACCTCTGCCTGGAGATGCCCGGGATCGCGCGACTCGAGGTGCCGTCCCTGGCGCTTGCAGGGTTTGGCGGGGACGCGCTGGAGGGCACGGCCAGGCTCCGTTTGGACGACCTGGGCGGGCTTGTGCGTCTTGCTGCCGACGTGCTTCCCGTGGAGATGGCTGAAGCACTGCCGGAACTTGAGGGCCTTCTAAGCGTCGAGGCCGAAGTGGCCGGCCGCATGCCGCTGGCGCGGCGGGTCGTGGCCGCGCTCGAGACCGGCGGCGCGCTTCCGGCAGTGGAGTTCCTGCCGCTCGGCGCCTTCTACGAGCGCGACGCGCCGCTGGACGTGACCCTGAAGTGCCGGGTGGAACGCGTGGAAGCTCGGCACCACATACGCGAGGGCCTGACGGTTGACGTGAAGGTGGACGATTCGCAGCTTGACCTGGCCCTGCGGGACGGCGACGTGAGCGGCAGGATGGCGGTGAACGTGCCCGCGGTGAGTTTTGGCCGCTTCCCCGGGGAACCGTGGGATATGTCGCTGGCTGCGCGCTTCGAGATGCATGACTTCGATGATCTCACGATCTCCGACGTGGTCTTCGATAGCATGGGCGCCCTCACGGTGAGGGGGGCGATGCGTGCGAGCGGCTTGTCGGGGCTGGTCGGCTCCCGCTTGCCACAGAGCTTGCTGGAGGGCACGGACGTGGTGCTTCGGTTGAGCGGTGCGCTGCGCCCCGGGTCGCTGGGGCTGCCGGAAGGGCTGGTCGTCGGCGGGGAGGCGTGCTGGGATCTCGACCTTATCCTGGCCGGAGGCAGGGGCCTCAGCCTGGCGTTGCGGCCACGGCTGGACGGAGTGTCGGTCGCCTTTGGCGATCTGCTCTCGGTGCAGGGACTGGACGGCCGCTGCACATTCTCGAAGGTATGGGACGTGGTCGGGCCGCAACAGCTCGCCGCCGAGCGGGCGTCGCTCAGCCAGACTATGATTGCAACTGTGCCGGCGTCCTCCGGGCCTGACCTGCGAGCAGTGATCCCGGAGTTCGCCACCGCTGTTGACGGGCTGGCGCCGCCGGCGGATCGGCTGTGCGTGGAAACGATCGGTTTCATGGGTCACGAACTGGTGAGCGATCTGGAAACCGAGCTGGCCGTGCGGGGTGCAACGTTCGCCGTTCCGCGCTTTCACCTTGGGCTGCTGGGCGGACAGATGGTCGGGGCCGCGTCCTTTCATCCTGCGCCGGGGGGGCGGGAGCTGAGTCTCCAGGGGGAGTTCGCGGGCGTTGATTTCCGTTGGATGCTGCCCCCGGGGCTGCGGGCTTTCAGGGGAGACGCCGAGGTGACCGGCAACTTCCTGCTCGATGCCCTGGTCTCCGGCAGCCCGGCCGAGGGCGCCACCCCCAATCCGATAAAGGATGTGGCCGGAAGGTTGGACGTCACGCACATCGGCTCGGCCGCCCTGGACCGGCTGCTGCTGTCGCTCGACCCGGAGGCTGCCAACCCGCGCATCGTCCGGACGCGGAAGGCCATTGGGCTGGGCAGGCCGCGGCGCGCGACGGCTTCGTTGAGCCGGGGGTTTGCGAGCGTAGATGTGGAGTTGGAGCTGGCCGGCGGCCTGGCCACCAAGTACTCGATACCAAGGTTCAACGTGGCCCAGCTCTTCGGCACGAGCCTGGTCGCGGACGCCTTTGCGAAGTTCGGCCCGGTCATGGACGCCCTTAACGTGCTCGATGCAGAGAGGCTGGAGATAACGCCGGAAGGTTCGATTCGGTTCAGGTGAGGGCCGTGCGCTACGGGTTGCAAACGGTGGGGCACCGTGCGAGAATGCCTGAAGGACGTGTTGCGCGCCGCATCCTGACGAACAGTTCTGAGAGCGGGGGAAAAGCCATGGAGATGCCGCTTCACCGACGTGCTGCGGCGGCCGCCGCTGCTGCGGCCGCCGTCGCCGTGCTGCTGCTTGTGTGCGGCTGCGACCTTCTGGGCGGGCTTGTAGGCACGAAGATCGAGGTGAAGGGGGGGCAGCGGTCGCTGGAGGAACAGATACTCGGCGCGTTCGAGCGCGTGGGAGAGGAGGTCTACCTGCTGGCCGGCGTGCGGGCCATTGACCCGCTCAGCGGCGAGCCCACGGCGCCTCCTCCCATGACCCGGAGCGAGAGACGCGCACTGGATGCTCGGCGCCGTATGGAATTCAACCGCGACGACGTCATCCGGTTCAAACGCAGCGGCTATGTGGGCGAGGGGAACGGCGGCGTTCTGGTCGTTTTCCCGGAGGAGCTACAGGATCTGCGGGCCGCCCAGCCGCGCCTGGCCCACCTGGTCCAGGCCATCGTCGAGGAGGAGAACGAAGACCGCCTGGTGATCGCGCAGCGCATAGTGGACACCAACCCCAAACTGAAGGGCGAGGAGGGCCTGCTGACTGTGCAGCGTGTCCTGGCGGCGAAGCACCGGCAGGAGGCCGAGGCCGGGATGAAGCTGCAGCTTCCGGACGGCACGTGGACCACTAAGGACGCCTAACGGAACTAACCGCAGAGATCGCAGAGGACGCCGAGAGAACCAAAGAACCGGTCCATAACACGTTCTTTCGGCTCTGCGTTCTCTGCGTGCTCGGCGGTGAATCCGTTTTGCTAGAGGCTTCAAAGAGGCCGGGACATGACGGCGCTGATGGACACCTGCCGGAGCCGCTGGGGTCTGGCGCTGTGTTGCCTGGGCCCTGCCGTTCTGCTGCTGGGCACGGGATGCGCAGAGATGGGCCGCGCCCCGTCCAGGTCCATCTCCGAGCTTGTGCCGGCCGAAGAGAGCGCCTGGAACCGACCCCTGCGCCTCACGCGCGGGCCGGGCGCGGAGTTCAATGCCGACTTCCACGCCGGCCGTCGGCGGCTGGTCTATGTCTCGGACAGGGACGGCAGCGCCGACATCTTCCTGGAGGAAGACGTGCCGGGAACGCTTTCGACGCCCGTCAAGCTGGCGCCGCACAGCGCGCGGGACCGGTGGCCGCGCCTCTCGCCCGACGGCAACCGGTTGCTCTTTGTTTCCACCAGAGAGGACGGCGGGGGCGACGTGTGGCTGCTGTCGCTGCGCAAGTGGCGCCTCCGTTCAGGGCTTGAGAAACTGACCACGCGCCATACGGCCGACGACCAGCCCTGCTGGCATCCGGACGGGGATCGGCTGTTCTACGCGTCCGGTCCCTCGCTGGGGAAAGGATTCGACCTGTGGGAACTGAAGCCCGGAGGCGCGGCGGTTCGACTGACCGAGGACGGCGGGCAGATGCCGGACTGCTCCCCGGACGGGCGCTACCTCGCCTTTGTGTCGTTGCGCCAGTCCGGGAACCCGGACCTCTGGGTCCTCCGCCTGGAGGACGGGGCGTCGGCTCGTCTCACTTCGGGCCCGGAGCTCGATCTCTACCCCTGCTGGAGCGCGGACGGCGGCGGCGTCCTGTTCACGCGGTTCGCCTACGATCTGAACGGCGACGGCGCTCTCGACCGCCGGGACGCCTCTTCGCTCTTTTGGGTGGAGTTCTCGGCGGAGGTCTTCGCGGGGGGGGAGCTGCCGCCTGTGCGGCAGTTGACGCCGTTCTCCGCTTCCGAGCGTTTCCCGCGACCCATTCCGGGCGGGTTCCTGTTCACCGGGTCGGTGGGCCGAGGCAATACCGACGTGTTCGCGCTGGGTGAGTCGGGAGAGGTGCCGCGGTTCGGCAGGGCGAGCGAGTTCATGCAGTTCGCCCGGCTGGCGGACGCGCAAGGCGGCGGGGACCCGCATCGGCGCCTCCTGGCGTGGCAGAACGCGGCGTGGGCGGCCCTCAGCGCGGGGCACGGGGGCCGGGTGGCGTTCGATCTTCCGCAGTGGAGTGACGCGGGGGTCGCCTGGCTGCGGATCGGTCGCGTGCTGGTTGAGTTGGGCCGACCCGAGGCCGCCGGCCGGGCTTTTGAAGGCCTGGTCGCGGAGTTCTCGTCTGCTCATCGTCACGTCGGGCAGGCCAGGATTGCGCTGCTGGAGCTGGAGCGGCAGGCACTCGAATCGTCATCGGGCGCCGCGCAGCCGGTGCGGCCGGAGACGGCAGGGAACGCTGTTCCGGCCGACAGGGCCTGGCAGGATCACCTGGCTGCGGCGCGTTCCTTGCTTACGGAGTTCTCCGCGCGCGCCGAGGCGGCCCGTGGGGCGGGTGAGATCGAGGAAGCGCGCGAACTCCGGGAAACGTGTGCCGGCGCCCAGCTTGAGATCGGGCGTTCCCATCTGGCTCGGCATGATTATGCGGCGGCTCTCGACGCCTTCAGCGCCGTCGAGGCCGACTACCCCCAGCAGGCGGAGGAGTGCGCTCGTGCGCTGCTGGGAACGGCGGAAGTCTATCGTCTGCTGGACGAGCCGGAAGCCGTGCGGCGGGCTTACCTGGAGGTCCTCGACAGATACCCGGAGTTGACGCTGTACTGCACGCGAGCGGCCGAACTGGCGGTTGACACCATCGTCAAGCCGCAGGGAGCGTTCGAGGAGAAGGCGGCGGGCCTGCGCGATCTGGTGGAGCGGTACGGTGACGTGCCCGTCTTGCCTGCGCTGGCCCAGAACTACATCGGGGACCTCTACTACGCGCGCAAGGACTACGTGCGCGCGGTCCAGGAATACGGCCGCACCATCGAGCGCTTCCCGGCAGAGGCGATGCAGACGGCTGCCGCCGGCCTGGCCATCGGCCACATTCGGACGGAGCAGCAGGACTACGAGCGGGCGATAGAGACCTTCGGCCGGATCAGGGTGCTGCTTGAGAGAAGGGGCGGTCGCCTCTACGAGGAGGCGCGTCGTGGCTACGTGAACTCGCTGCTGCTGAAGGCCCAGCACGCGGCGGACCTGGACGACCTGCCCCTTGCGCTCGACACCTATGCGAGGCTTCTGGACTTCGACCCCGATCTGGTTGCCGCACATCGAGGGCTGGTCAACTCCTATGCCGCGCTCGGCCGCGTTGAGGACGCCATACTTCGGTATCAGGAACGGGCGGAAAGGGGGCCGCGCGACCACGTGGCGCAGTACGCCCTGGCGCTTGCTTACAGCTACTACGGGCCCACCGACTGGCCCGGTCGCGAGGGGGCCACGAGGCGTCGGATCCGCATTGACCGGGAGGCGCTGCGGCTGGCGGACCTTGCGGCGCTGACGGCTTCGCACGTCCCGTACTACCACCAGCTTCGCGGCTTCCTGCTCAGTCGCCTCGCGCTGGCGACCGACGGGCCGGAGTTCAGAGTTGGGGCCCTCGACGCGCACCTGGCGGCGCTGGGTCTGAGCAGTCCCGAGGAAGACGCGGCCAACTACGCCAGTCTGCTGTTCAACGTCGGCGAGGGCTATATGCTGGTGGACCAGCCGGAGACGGCCTACGGCTTCTACCGACGCGCCATGGACGCGGGCTTTTCGTTCGCGGGGGAACGCGGCCGGACTGCCTTGATCAGCATCAGCAAGAGCGCGACGGCGTCGGGCGACTACCCGTTCGCCATCCGGTTGCTGGAGAGGGCGTTGACCACGTTGCGCGAGTCCGGGGCGGAGTCCGCGGAGGCCGTCCCCGGGCTGCGGCGCGAGGCAGAGGTGCTGGACAGGCTCGCGCTGGCGTGTCATCTCGAAGGGGACTACGTGAAGGCGGTGGACTGCTACCGGCAATATGCCGGAGTCCTGGCAGAACTGATCGAGGAGGACCCGGCGGCCATCGGCGGACTTCGCCGCAATCTCCTCCGGGGGCACCGCAATCTGGCCGTCAACCTCTACCTGGCGGTTCAGGAAGGCCAGGTGGAGCCGGAGGAGCTGGCTGCGGCCTACTATCTGCTCAGGGAGGCGATTGACCGCCTCGATGCCATCGGTATCGTGGCGTGGGAGGAAGGTGAACGCCCGGGCCTGATCACAATAGACGTTGAGGTGGCGCTGGGCGAAGGGAAGGGGGCCGCCGAGTTCGACGTCAACTCGGAGAAGAGGTTGCTCTACACCTACATGGCCCGCATCAGCGCTGCAGCCGGGGATTACGGCGAGGCCGTCCGTTATCTCCGGACAAAAGTGGACCTCTACCCCGAAGAAGCGGACGAGGCCGCCAGAAGCGAAGTGCTGATTGAGCGGGCGGTTGTGTGGAGCCAGATCGGCGCTTACCACCTTGCCGGGGGCCGTGATGCCTGGGCGGTGGCCGCCTACCGGCAGGCTCTGGAGTGTGAGGCCGAGGCCGCAAGCCTGGAAGGCGAAGCCGCCGCCACCGTCTCGCTGGGCAGGGCCGTTCTGTGCATGGCGGATCAGCCAAGCCCCCCCGGCGCGGTGGACGGCCTCCTGAAGGAAACCATTGAGACTCATCGCGAGTTGCTTCAGCGGATTCGCCGGCAAGAGGCAGAGCACCTTGCTCCGCTGGAGGCGGCCCTGCACGTGAACCTGACGGCGCTGCTCGACCTGGGCGCGCCGCCTGCGAGGGTAACGAATGAAAGCCCATAAAGCGCAACGAATCCTGTCGTTTCTGGCGATGGCCGCTGCGACGGTCGTGATGCTCGGCTGTCCGCCGCCGGTCGGGGTCAAGGCGACCATAAGAACGGACGAGCGGACGCGGCTGGAGCGGGAGATCCTCGGGGAAAGGGCGGCCGTCAGCCCGCGGATGGTGCTCTTGCCTCTGGAGCGGGAACGAGAAGGTGCCGTGCCCCAGGCCGAACTGCGCCGCCTGCATGAGAGCTACGTGGAACTCGAAAGGCGACTGGCCGCACTCGGGCGGCACGACGCGGCCCTGCGGGCCTGGCAGGCCATCTCTCTGCACAACCGGGGTGTGCTGCAGGCCCGGCTCGGTGCCACCGGTGAAGCTGTGGCGCTGCTGGAAGAAGGGTTGGGCCTCACCAGGCAGTACGGGTTGGCTGTGCTGGAATGGCAGATGCTGATGACGCGCGGGGCCCTGGCGGAGGAGACGCAGCAGCGCGATTGCTTCCGCAGCGCGGCAGAGACCTTGCTGGCCGCTCCTTTGCTGTCGGAACTCGATTACGCCCTGGAGGGGCGCCAGCGCAGGGAACGGCTCTATGCCTGGCTCCTGGGCGATGCGTTGGGCGCCGGCGAGGAAGAAGAGGCGTTGCGGTATGCGCTCGAGCAGGAGGCGGTGGAACTGGCCCGCGCGATGGCGCCGGGCGAGTTCTCTCTGCCGGCCGGCGAGCTGAGGGAACTGGCCCGCGAGCTGGCGGAGGCGCGGGCCGCCGGGGCCAGGGCGCGCGATGAGGTCTGCAATACGCCGCTCAGCGAACTCCAACAGGATAGTTGCGCCACCGTGCAAGCCTTTGGGAAGGCGAAGACGGCGCTTGAGGAAGTGCGCGAGCGCATCCGGGCCTCTTCTCCCGCCGGCGGCCTGTTTGTGCCCGATCCGGTGGACGGCGTGGCCTTGCACGAGTTGCTGTCGGAGGAGGCCGCGCTGCTGCTCTTCGCGCCCGCCGGTGGCGACGCCTACGCGGCTTTCCTTCTTGGGCCGACGTTCAAGACGGCCGAGGTCCGTCTCGCCCCGTTCCTGGTCGAGCAGGCTTCGGTGGCGGGGGCCCGGGGCGGGCAGGTCTCGCCGAAAGTCCTGAGCGCGGCGGCAGGCGCGCTGTTGGGACCCTTTGCACAGGATCTCGAGGGTGGGGTGGAGCAGTTGTATCTGGCCTGTCCGCCTGAACTCAGCGGGTTGGCCTGGCAGAGCCTGCCCTTCGGGGAGGGCCTGCTGTCCGGGCGCTTCCGGCTTGCGTTCCTGGGCGGTCCGTCGGACCTGTACTGGGCGTTCCGCCAGAAGACCTACGGCCGGGAGTCGCTGCTGGTTTGCTGCGCTGGAGCGGGTGAGTGCGATCGTATCGGGGCCTGGTTCGCCGACAGGACGGGTATCTCGTTCTTCGACGTGCAACGCACGGGGAAGTCCGCGTTGCCCGATGCCGCTGCCTTCGTGGACAACCTCTGGTTCTCCGGCCCGCTGGAGATCATGCCCGCGTCCCCGACGGAGAGTCATCTGGTGTTTCCGGGCGAACTGGAATTGCTCAGCGGGGTGACGGCGGGGGAGCTGTGCACTTACCGGACGGCCGCCGGCTGCGTCGGCTTCGCCAGGGTCGAGCCGATGCCGTTCGAGACGCGCTCGTTCGCTGCACTGCGGGTCTTCACGCGTGCCGTCATCGCTGCGGGAGTGCCTTCTCTGGCGTACGGCGCGGCGTGCGAACGGATGCCTGACGAGGTCCGGGACGGTTTCTGGCTGACCTTCCTTGAAGGCGTTCGCCGGGGCTCTGCGGCGGAAGCTTACGGGCGGGCGTTGGCGGCGGTGGAGGCGCGCTGGCGCGAGGCATTCCGACTCTACGGTTTCGCGGGCATGACGGCTCGGGAGGTCGCGGAGTACAGCAAGCTGGAGTTCAATGACGTGTTCCGCAGTGCCAGCGCTCACCTGGCGGCGGGCCGGCATCAGGAAGCGGCGGCCGGTTTCCTGGACCTGGCGCGGATGGCGGAGGCGCTCCAGGCCGAGTCGGAGGCGCAGAAGGCGCTCAGGCTGGCCAGGATCCAGGAGTATCTGGTCGCCTGCATGCGCAAGCTGAGGCGCTACGATCTGGCGGCGCGGCATCAGCGTCTGCTCATTGACTCTTTGGACGCCTACGGGCAGACGCCGGGGGCCGTGATGGCGGCCCAGTACCAGTCCCTGGGCGCCGTTCTGACCGAGGGGGAGCGGTTTGAGGACGCCGCAGCCGCCTACGGGCGCTCGATTGAACTCATGGGCGAACACGGCGGCGAGGAGCGCGTGGCCAGGCTCCTGGGCGAGCTGGCCAAGAGCCTGGACAGGGCGGCCGAATACGGGGAGGCCCTGGCGACGTTCCAGCAGGCCCTGGAGAAGTACCGCCAGCTTCAGCAGCAAGGCGGCGCAGCCACCCAGCACCAGCGCATTGGGACCTTGTACCTGAACCGCCTCAACGACGTGCCCCGGGCCGAGGAGAACTTCCGAGAGGCGCTGCGGCTCTTCCAGGCGTCCGCAGGGGTCGCGGGCACCGTAGGGGCCACCGTTGACATCGGCATCTGCAGGAGGGCAGTGGGGGATTTCGACGGC
>DAOVRD010000248.1 GCA_030628375.1 Planctomycetota bacterium | reverse complement strand
GTTGCTGGGTCGGCTGCGTGGGCCCGTTGATGCGACTGGGTGCAGGTGAGCAAGGCTCGTCCGTTGAACATCCCCCTCGTGTCGGTCAGCCTCGCGAGGTACCATCAAGTGCTCGACCGTAGTGCGAGGGGGCACTGGCCGGGCGACGACCATGAGGCCCGCCTCTACTGGGAAGCGGGCTCTGCCACGGTCGACTTCTGCTCCCCTTTGGCATACACCCACCAGTAGGTGGAACCCACGAAGGCTGCTCCACCGACCACGTTCCCCAGCGTCACCGGAATCAGATTCGCGGTCAAGAACCTCCCCCACGAGAGCGACGTGAGATCGGCGCCTACTGCGGTGAAGGTGCTTTTGAGAAGCAGGCCCATCGGCACAAAGTACATGTTGGCCACAGAGTGCTCATAACCGAGCGCCACGAATGCCATGATGGGGAAGAAAACAGCCAGGATCTTCCCGGCGACGTCTTTCGCAGAAAGCGCCATCCACACGGCCAGGCAGACCAGCCAGTTGCAGCCGATGCCACGGAAGAAGGCTTGAGTAACCGGCAGATCCACCTTCGCCTTGGCAATGGCGACTGCCTGCTCGCCCACTGCGCCGGACGCCATTCTCCAGAGGCCAGAGTGGTACATGATGAACACGAGGAGGAGGGCACCGATGAAGTTGGCCACGTAGACAAGTCCCCAGAGGCCCAACATGCGGCCCAGTCCGTACTGCTTTCCGAGCACACCCGCGATCATCAGGTTGTTGCCGGTGAACAGTTCCGCCCCGGCGACAACCACGAGTATGAGGCCTACCGAAAAAACGGCGCCGGTCAGAAGCTGTGCGATTCCCACGCCAACCTTTCCTGCTGCATCGTGACCGACCAGCGTCGCCAGTGCAGCCCCGAAACCAATGTAGACCCCGGCCAGAACACCAAGAATGAGTGTATTGGAGATCGGGCTCGTGGCCTTCTTCACTCCGACGCTGCGAGTCACCATTCGCGCGACGGCCTGGGGGCTCCGATGCTCGTAGTGTTCGGACTTCGGGCTGCTCTCTTTGAGTCCCTTCACAAGACGATCGATGCCTCGCGACAGGCCGGTCGGAGCAACCCGCGCCAAAGCGCGGTCTACCGCGTGGGTTATCTCCTCGGGAGTGAAAGGCTTACACACGTAATCGCAGACGCCCAGGCGAGTTGCTTCGGCTGCCGTTTCCACCGAACCGTAGCCCGTGACAATGAGTATGGCCATGTTGCTCCGGCTTTCACTGACGGTCCGCACAACTTCCATCCCATCCATGTCCGGTATTTTCAGGTCTAACAGAGCGCAGTCAAAGTAGCCGCGCCTCGAGCGCTCCAGACCTTCCTTCCCGGACGCAGCGGTCTCCACATCGTATCCGCGTTCCGTGAAGATCCGCTCACAGCTTTCCCGCACCGTCGGGTCGTCGTCTACTACCAGAATCCTTTGGCGTTCTTGCATCGTGCGTTTCCCTTACCAGATCTCGGCCTCGAGCCGGCGCCGTAGCCAGGCCCGATCTTCGACCGAAAGCTCTCCGCATTCTCTTTCGATCCAGGCGATGTCCCCCGACGCGATCGCGGCCTTGGCCTGCGAACTCAAAGCATAGCCCGATAGTACCCGGCTTCCTTGCCTCAGCAACGCTCTCCCGAAACTCTGATCCTGGGAGGCGCGTCGCAGTACTTCCTTCACCAGGCCCGCTTCCACTCGTATTGTCGGTTCCTCTTGCTCTGCCGGTAGTGCGCGGTTCGCAGCCTCTGTGATCTGTTCTGGGGTGAAGGGCTTCTCTATGTATTCTGCGACCCCCATCTTCGTGGCTTCCACGGCGGAACGGACAGTCCCGTAGCCAGTGATGACCACAACGGCGGTCGCTGGCCGTCTGTTTCTCAGTGTGCGCACGAGTTCCATGCCGTCGAAGTCAGGCATCTTCAAGTCCGTGACCACCAGGTCGAAGTTACCCTCCAATGCGCGATCGACCCCCTCTCGGCCACTCTCACTCGTATCCACCTCGTAGCCCGCGTCGGTCAAGATGCGCTTGCAGCTCCTTGTTACCAGGGGCTCGTCGTCGACTATTAGGACCCGGTGCGCCGAACTCATGAGATTCCCTCCTTCCTGCCCGCGTCGAATGCCTCGGCGGGTCCATTAGTCAAGACCCCGCATGCCACCTGGCAGTGCCACCGATTCCGCCAAGCCACCGACATGTCGCAATGCCTTTGCCTGCAAGGAAGAGGGCAGAGAGCCCTTAGCCGGTCATAACCACGATGGCTGCTGCAGACACCTCCTCGCATGTCTGTTCTGCCTTTCAGGCCACGCCAGTCGTGCGTGTGGGTTATTCTTGTTTTCCAACCGGCGGCACCACCAACTTTCCCCACTCGGCTCTCGCAGCCATTTGCGCAGTGTGGCAGCGGGTGGCCATCCAACTTTTTAGAAACGCCTCGACCGGCTCCTTCAGCAGCACGGCGCGGTAGAGCTGCCAGCCGTATTGCGAACCGTGGCGCCGCGCGACGGCCTGGGCTCCTACGATACGCCCTTCGGCGTCGGTCAAAAGCCTGCCCAGTACTTCATCTTGAAGCCGCTCGACCTCGGGCGGGGTCGGCAGGCCCTGCACCTCGATCGGGAGTCCGACATTCTCGGCCGTCGTCGTCGTGTGCCCGATCGAGTAGATCTGAAAACCCAGGATGTGGTCGGCCTGGGCCCGCAGCAGGCCGTCGGCTCTCTGGTTGCCTCCGGCCGCGTTAGCCCCCGCGACGACGCCGGCCAAGGCGCCGGTCGAGCCAACCGGCGAATAGACAAAACGTCCCGTCCTGAAGTCGGGGACCTCTGCACAATCGCCGGCTGCATATATGTCGGGCGCCGAAGTTTGCATGCGGCTATCCACAGCAATGGCTCCGGACTCGGCCAGTTTGATTCGCGCCGCTTCCCCCAGTTCGACGTTCGGCCGAACACCGGTTCCGAGGACCACAAGCTGCACGGGGATCTCTTCGCCCCTATGAACGACATACTCGACTTGATTGGCCCCACCGATCTCGCTAATCGCCTCACCCGTCAGCATCCGCAGACCAGATTGTGCAAAACGCTTCTGGAGGAACTCGGAAAGATCCGGCTCGACCAGCCGCCGCAGTATCCGGCTTCGGACGTTGAAGTAGACCGTCAAGCCCCGCTCCAACAACGCCTGAGCTACCTCAAGCGCCACGAACGAGGCGCCGACCACAACGGCAGCCCTGGCCCCCTCGGCGTATTGCAGAATCTCCCGCGCTCCTTCGGCCGTGGTGAAGGTACAAACAGCCTGTTTGTCCGCGCCGGGGATCTTCGGCCGAGCCGGAATGCCGCCGGTGGCCAGGACGGCTGCATCAAACAATACCTCCTGCGTCTCACCGTCTGAGGTGCGGACCGTAATAGTTTTCTTTTCCGGGTCCAAGTCCACAGCCTTGCCTCGGAGGACGACCTCGACGCCGTGTCTCCGCAAAGTTTTCGGCGCGAAGATTGGGGCCTCGTCGATATCCTCGAGGTACCCGGCGATCAAGGCTGGAATCGCCGGCCGACGGTAGGAGACCCGGTCGACCGTAATCAGCGTGACCTTTGCGCCGGCCTCGGCAGCACGAATGGCCGCCATTGCCCCGGCCGCGTTGGAGCCCACGACGACCACCGGCCGCCTCCGGGCGCCCGGGATTCTCCCAACTCTGGGCGGGACGATCTTCCTCGCGACTTGGGCTATCGTCTCGTCACCTTCGGACACGGACGCCTCAATCGTAACCGCCACCAGTCGGCGGTCTTCCCTGCTAATCTCCTCTTCGTCGACGAGTTGGAGAGCGTGCGTCGGGCAGGCTGCGACACACGCTGGCTCCAGGCCCTCCTTCTGCCGGTCGAGGCACTGGTCACATTTGATGGTGGCTCGGTTCCGTTGGCCGATCTGCAAGACCCCCAGCGGACACACCATAATGCAGAGCTTGCATCCGATGCAGAGGTCCTCATCAACGAGGGTCAGGCCGCTCTGTTGATCGCGATGGATTGCCCCCGTGGGACAGACTGATTGACACGGTCCCTCCTCGCAGTGTCGGCACTGGAGGGGCAACCCGTGGGCGCCAGCGGCTTCGACGGTCACCCGCCGTTGTGGACGCGGCCGCTCAGAGACCGCTTCTGTCAGACTTCCCGACTGTGAGTGCTCCAGTGCGCAAGCGATCTCACACGATTTGCACGCAAGGCAGTGGTCGACGCGGCAGGCAAGGATCTTCCTCTTTGCCGCGGGCTCGGTGATCGGAGGCGCCTCTGCGACGACCACCCGCTCGACTGGTAAGGTGTCTTCTGCGGGTAAGGGCACCGGGCGTTCGATTACGGGCTGCGGCAAGCTTGCCGCCCTCCTGACAGATCCGGTGATCTCACTGGGAGTAAAGGGCTTGGGAAGGTAATCAGTGGCTCCCAGCCGCATGCACTCTGCGGCGCCGTAGGTATCCGGGTAGCCCGTGATCACGATCACGGGCACGTTCGGCTTGGTCTCACGCAGTCGTTCAAGGAACTCAAGCCCGTCCATTTCGCTCATCTTGATGTCGAGGAGAACGGCTGTGTAATCCCTTTCTCGCGCCATTTCCAGGCCTCTTCCAGGGTGGATGCTGGTCTCCACAGAGAAGCCTTCGTCTGTCAGAATCCGAGCGCAACTGTCACAGACAATCTCTTCGTCATCGACAACCAAAACGCTGGGTTCGGCGTTCATGGTTTTGCCCTTTCCCGTTTGTTTGACCCCTTAGCAGAGAGTTTCGTCAGCCTTTTGCCCGTTGGTTCCCCGGAGAGCGCGGCCGCCCTACCGGGTCTCAGCTTGGAGTCGCCGTTGGAGCCAAGCGCGCTCCGCAGGCGAGAGTTCCCCACACTCCTTTTCGACCCAGGCAATATCGCCGGAAGCGACGGCCGCCTTGGTCTCCAGGCTAAGAGGAAAGCCGGACAGCACGCGGCTTCCCTCGTACAGGAGGCGTTGGCCAAAGTTCCGGTCTCTGGCGGCCAGTCTCAGCACTTCTCTTACCAGGCCTGCCTCAATCCTTGCCGGGCCTTTACCTTCAACAGCCAGGGTCACGCGAGCGACGGCTTCCCTAATCTGCGCGGGAGTGAAAGGCTTCTCGATGTAGTCCAGAACTCCGAGTTTTACGGCTTCGACCGCAGAGGCCACGGATCCGTAGCCCGTTATGATGATGATGGCCGTCTCCGGCCGTTCGCTTCTGAGCGTGCGGACCAACTCCATCCCGTCCAGATCGGGCATTCTCAGGTCAGCCATCACGATGTCAAACTGCTCCGAGAGGGCTTGCCTGAGCCCCTCCCGGCCGCTCTCGGCGGTCTCTACCTCATCGCCTTCCGCCGCCAGGATTCGTTGGCAACTGCTGGTCACCATTGGTTCGTCATCCACGACCAGGATTCTGCGCCGCGCGACCATGGCCCACATTACCTTTCTTTCAGGTCAGGCCCCGAACGGGTCAACTCGGCCCGCCGTTCACCTTCGAGCAACCGTTGTGCCGGAATAGACCCTCGGCGGAGAATCCGTTCTTGGCCGCCATAACGTCTTGCGTGCAAAAGAGATAGGGCTAGGTGATTCGGTCCTTCTCGTCGTTCGCCGGCCCCGCTTGCGCGAAAAAGTACATGTCAGCAGCACAGGTGTATAACGCTTTCATACACCACCGGACGGATTGACTGTTGAAGGCGAGGCCCACCGGGATATAATGGGGTCCCCTGGAAAAGGAGAGCCGGGCAAATGAAACTGAATCGCCGAACTGTGCTGAGTATGCTCTCGGTGGTTGCTATCGCCGGCGGAATCTCCACGACAGTCGGGGGGTATCTTCTCTGGCGGCACCTGCGTCAGTATGCCGAGAATCGCGTGCAACAGGATTTGAACGCCGCCCAGGAATTCTACGATCACCGGCTCCAGGCAATGGCTACGGCACTGCGGTACACGGCCCTCGGTGAGCGCCTCTCTCAGGCGGTCGCCAAGAGGGAGGTGAGTTACCTGGCTCCACGGCTCGACGCGGTCCGCAAGAATGCTTCCCTGGACATTCTCTACGTCACGGACGGCCAGGGACGAGTCATTTACCGGGCGCACCGCCCCGAGCTTTCCGGCGATTCGGTTGCGGACGACCGTCTGGTCGAATTGGCTCTCAGGAGCGGTGATGTCACGAGCGGCACAATCCTCGTCCCCATTGAGACTATGGAGAAGGAGGACCCCTCGCTTGCTGAACGGGCGAGACTCAGCATCCTGCCGACCCCCAAGGCGGTGCGTTCGGAGAAAGCGGAGCTGGACTCCGGTATGGTGCTCTGCGCTGCGGCGCCCGTACG
>DAOVRD010000268.1 GCA_030628375.1 Planctomycetota bacterium | reverse complement strand
CCTGTGTTGCACCAGTTCTTCCTCCCCGAATGGGGGGCCGCCATCTGGGGCGATGCGGCTTTCAAGCTCAGCGAGTTCGAGAAGGGAGCACTGCGCTTCGAGACCGACCGGTGGCGGAAGAACGAGCCCTTCATGCGCTGGGCGTATCCCAGGGAACCGCTGAGGGCGACCGACCTCGCCAACCTCAAGGGCGTACAGGCCGAGTTCGTCCGCCATACGTGGCCCTACTTCCGCACCTTCGGGATGTCGGGATTCAACCTCTGGTCTGAATTATCGACGTGCTATTTGGTTGGGGACATCCCCCGCCGCATTGACTATGAGATGGACTGGGACGACCTCCAACGTCCCGGCTTCAGCCCCGACTATTGCGCGAACGTATGGCAGCACGGACTGTTCTATACGCTGGCCACCAAGCCCAGCGCCTGGTTGCCCAACGTGTGCGGCAGGGCGCTGCTGAGATACAATCAGCCGCTGCTCGCCTACATCGCCGGCGGGCCGTCCCGCTTCACCGCCAAGGACCACAACTACCTGCCCGGCCAGACCGTCGAGAAGCAGATCATCGTCATCAACGACTCGCGCCGAACCGTGGACTGCGCCTGCCAGTGGACCATATCCCTGCCCGGGAGCCAGGGCGGCGAGAAGTCGGTTCGCGTCGAGCCGGGCCGGAACGGCCGCGTGCTGGTCCGGTTCAAGCTGCCTGACTCGACCCCGCCGGGGACTTACGAGTTCGCGATGAAGGTATCCTTCAGCACCGGCGAGGTCCAGGAGGACTCGTTCGTCATACACGTCCTTCCGCGCCCGGACGCACCGAAGGTCAGCGGCAAGATTGCGCTCTACGATCCGAAGGGCGAGACGGCAAAGCTGCTGTCCAAGCTCGGCGTTGGCTTCGACGGCGTGGAAGCCGACGCGGACCTCGGCGCCCACGACATGCTGGTGATAGGCAAGGGCGCACTCACGGTGGACGGGCCCGCGCCGGACCTGTCGCGCGTCGGCGACGGCCTGAAGGTTGTCATGTTCGAGCAGACGTCCGAGGCCCTCGAACGGCGCCTCGGGTTCCGCGTGCAGGAGTTCGGCATGCGCCGGGCCTTCACGCGGGTGCCGGGACATCCCATACTGGACGGGCTGTCCAGCGAGAACCTGCGCGACTGGCATGGAGAGGCGACGCTTCTGCCGCCTACCCTCCCGCTGCCCAAGCTCCACGCCTACCAGATGGTGGAATGGTGCGGGTTCAAAGTCCGGCGTTTCGCTCGGTGCGGCTGCTACGGGAACGTCTCGTCCGTCATGATCGAGAAGCCGATGGCCGGCGACTTCCTGCCACTCATGGACTGCGGCTTCGGCCTCCAATACAGCCCCCTCATGGAATACCGGGAAGGCAAGGGCATGGTGCTGTTCTGCCAGGTGGACGTGACGGGCCGGACCGGTGACGATCCTGCGAGCGTGAGGCTTGCGGGCAACATCATGGAATACGTGGATGCCTACACCCCGCCACCGAGCCGAGGGGCTGTCTACGCCGGCGAGCCGGCCGGGCTTGAGCATCTTATGGCGGCTGGCGTGGCGGCGACGCCCTACGAGGGCCAGCCGCTGCGCGAAGGCCAGGTCCTGATCGTGGGTCCGGCAGGGAGCGCCGGGCTCTCCGCCCACGCCGATCGGATCGGTCGTTGGGTCGAGCGCGGCGGACACGTGCTCGCCGTCGGCCTGTCCGAGCAGGAAGCGCAGGCGTTCCTGCCGTTCAAGGTCAGCATGCAAGTGAAGGAGCACATCTCCTCGTACTTCGAGCCGCGCCAGGCAGGAACGCTCCTGTCGGGAGTGGGCTGCGGCGACGTGCTGGTGCGCGATCCGCGCGAGCAGCCGTTGGTGGTCGGCGGCGCACGCATCGTCGGCGACGGCGTGCTGGCGCAGGCCGAAGGCGCCAACGTGGTCTTCTGCCAGCTTGTCCCGTGGAGCTACGACTACGAGAAGCTCTACAACACGAAGACGACGTTCAGACGTTGCAGTTTCACAGTGAGCCGGCTGTTGGGGAACATGGGAGCGGCGTTCGACACGCCGCTTCTGTCGCGCTTCGGCCAGGCGCCCGGCGCCGACAGCAAGCCCTGGCTGGAAGGCCTGTACCTGGACGAGCCGGTTGCGCAGGACGACCCGTATCGCTACTATTGCTGGTGACGGCACATCGCCGCCTTCAGTTCGCCCGACAGCGGGTGAAGCTCCTCCGCCTTACGCGCCGCCTTGAGCGCTTCGTCCCAGCGCTCGGTCTCGACGCACGCCGCCAGCAGGTTCTTGTACCCCGGCAGGTAGTCCTCGTTATGGGAGATGGCCAGCTCAAAGTGGGCGATGGCCCTGTCGTACTCGCCCCTGGTGGCGTAAGTCACCCCGAGGTTGTTGGCCAGGGCTTCCGGCGGCGCCAGCGTCGGGGAGACAATATGGAACTGCTCCGCCTGGGCCCGCGGTGGCGCATCGGATGCCGTTTTGCCCTCGGGGGCCCCAACGTGCCAGATCCACGCCGAGACAACGATACCGGCGCCCAGGATGGCGACGCTGCCCAGGATACGCGCCCGGTCCCTGTGGCCCAGAGCCATTGTTCCCCTGCCCGGATACAGTGCAAACGGCCCCGTGTATACACCCCATGGAAGCTGCAACGGTGGCATGATAAGGAAGCGTTCTCGGCCTGTCAAGGGGTGAACGGGGCTGAGGGTGAGGCGTCGTTAGAGGACTCCGTCGGACCGAAACGCTACGAAGACCGCAACTTCCGGCAAGCTGCAGTTGTCACGCCTATGCGAGCCCCCCGGACGTCCGCCTACCAAGCTGGAGGATACACAAATTCAGTCAATATCCAGTAAGTCAAGCCTGAGCAGATCGTCAGTGCCGCCGTAGCTGTGATCCACCATATGATCAGGGGCGACGCCCATTGTCGGCAGCGATTCAGCTCATCAGCATCCCACGAAGGCATGACTCGGAGCACATACACGCTTACAATCAAAGCGTACCCCGAAAACCACGTCGAGAGCACCGCCCGCACGACCCATCTGCCGAACCACGTGGTTGTGCCTACGATCGGTTCCAGGCCGAACGCGAAAACCGTAACAGGCCAGAGCCCTACCGTTTGCACCAGCACCGTTGCACCTATCACGGCTATCGCCAAGCGCCGGCGCCGTGCCCCGGCCTTGCCCCAGGCCCATCTGGCACGGCAAAGGCCGCCCAGCACAATAAGCTCCTGCCCCACAACAAACGCCCACGCGCACAAGAACGTGGTTCCTAGCAGGAGACCCACGGCTAGAGGTCGCATTGACCAAGCCCTCAACAGAATGCATTGCCGCCGTCAAACTGATTCTGCGCCCACACCCAGGGCCGATCACGGCCCTGAGAGGTACTTAGTAAGTGGAGGCGGGCCATGACGCCCACCGTAATACCAGTCCTCGTAATCCAACTGGGCTAGTAACCAATGCGTCCACGTCAGTCCCATGTGTGCCTTCATCCCGCACTTCGCTATAGCAATAGTGTCGCCCATGATGCTTTTGCGATAGGCCTCAGCCTCAACGACCACACACATGCAGCGCTGGAAATCGTTTTCCGCTCTTTCCCGCTTCGCCTCAGCCTTGCATTCCTCGATGCAGTCGTGCAGCCAGTGGCGGATGAACAGAACACCCGCGAGCCCCACGGCGGCGCCAGCAGTCGTCGACACAACCCCTAGGGTCAGTTTTCCTATCGTTGGTATATAAGCGACCAACAGCTTGTGAGCTGCCACATGGCTTCCAACATGGGCGGCGGTCACGCCGATTTTTATGCCACTCGCAATCTTGCGGCAGTTCATGATGCAGTCCGCCTCGTCACCTGCGATCCGTGCGGCTTGTCTGGCCCACCTAAGAACGCAGTCCCGGACGCGCGGGTCACAGGGGTCGTAGGGATCGTAGGGATCAAAGGGAGAGGGCACGCTCCATTGCTTGCCGAGTACATCCGTAGCCTTCGTTGGGCGGCTTGAGACGTAAGCATACAGGCCATAACCACCCTCGTACCCCACTGGGTCCCGGCTGATGAAGCGGCCGAGGGTGGGGGCGTAGTAGCGGTTGCGGTACTGCATGAGGTCCGACTCGAGGTCGAGGCGGCGACCGGTGAAGAGGTAGGGGTTCTCGACATCCGAGATCCCATCCGCATCGTCGCTATGATCCGCGTCGAGGACAGTCACGGCGCCGTAGCCGTCGTACTCGTAACGCTCGATCACGCTTCCGCCCGAATCGCTCAGCACGTACACCGTAGACAAGGTACTACTATGGTAGTATACCACCTCGTTGGCGTCGGCGAAATCGTCGTCGGAGTTCAAGTCGCGTTCCTGCACCGCCACAGCGTCTATGTAACCCGGCGAATAGGTGAACCGCGCCACCAGGTCCCCGCTGCTATCTCTCTCTTCGAGGCATTGCCAGTCTGAGACTCCTCCCCAGAGAAAGCGCGTCGTGCCGTTCAGGCTGCCCTTGTTCGTCACGACCTTGAGCACGCGCCGGTTCTGAGCGTCGTACTTGTACTCGCCGACCGTGTTCCAGTTCCCCGACTGCTTCTCCTCGACCTCGATGAGGCGGTTGCGGTAATCCCACGTGTACTTGTGATCACCGTTCGAGTCCCCGTCCTGGGTCACGTTCCCCGCCGCGTCGTAGCTCAGGCTGATCGGGTCACCCTCGCCGATGGTCCTCCCCGTCAGCGCGTTGACGTCGTTGTGCGTCCGCGTCTCCGTCGTCCCGTCCACCACCGTGTTGTCCTAGTTCCCCAGCGGGTCCAGCGTCCACGTCTGCGTCCTGGACGGGCTGGTGATGTCGTCCTTGTTTCCGTTGAGCTGGCCCCGCTTGAAGCTCGTGACCCGATACACGTTGTCGTATGCGTACAGCTCGCTCTGCGTGGCCGACTGCAGGTCCTCCTGATACTTCTTGTTCCCGATACGGTCGTAGGCGTGGCTCCAGCCAGCCAGCAGGCTCGCGCCGTGGTCGGCGGACCAATCGGCGTCCAGAACGGCTCCGGCATTCCGCCACAGA
Organism: Planctomycetota bacterium; assembly: GCA_030628375.1. GTDB lineage: Bacteria > Planctomycetota > Brocadiia > SM23-32 > SM23-32 > DAOVRD01. Next base: position 736 of record DAOVRD010000268.1, on the reverse strand, counting down.
TTCCCACAGATGGGCACGGCCTCACACCCCAGGAAATGGGCTCTTCATATCCTACTTGAGTATACCGTGCGGCCCATCCCCCGTCAAGCCATAAAGTGTATTCACTTGGCACAAGCGCCCGGCACCGAGACCCCCGGGAGAGCCACAGGACGCAGACGACCGGCGCAGCTCGCACGGGCCGGCGTGCCGCCTGCTTCTGTGGGCAGCGGTTGCGGGCCGCATGCGAGTTGCCACTGCCGGTCTGAGGCTATATAATCCGCCCCCGGAGGAGCCCTGACGCCGCCCCCGGGGGGGGGACACCGGATGGACAGACAGAAGCTTGCCGAGCAGTTGAGGAGCGTCGCCCTGCTGGAGGGGGAGTTCACCCTTCGCAGCGGTCGCAAGAGTTCCTACTACTTCGACAAGTACCGGTTCGAGACCTGCCCGGAACTGCTGGACGGAGTCGCTGGCGAACTCGTGGCGATGCTGCCCCCAGGTGCTGACAGGCTGGCCGGCGCGGAACTGGGCGGCGTGCCGCTGGTCACGGCAGTGGCCCTGCGCACCGGGTTGCCCTTCGTCATCGTCCGCAAGGAAAGCAAGACGTACGGTACGGAGAACAGGATCGAAGGCGTGATGCAGGAAGGGGAGCACATCGTGCTGGTGGAAGACGTGGCCACGACGGCGGGGGCGGCCCTCAAGGCGATCGGGGCGCTCCGCGAAGCCGGCGCCGGCCAGGTCTCGGTCTTGCTGGTGCTGG
>DAOVRD010000365.1 GCA_030628375.1 Planctomycetota bacterium | reverse complement strand
CGGGAAACGAGGCGGGCAGAAAAACGACCACATCGTGGTTTACACCGAGGAAGCCGGCAAGACCTCCGAGGTGGTCGGCGTGGATATGTGAGATGACGATGACCTCAACAATCTTGGGATCGATGTCCAGCTTGCGCATATTCGAGAGCAGCATCGAACTGTCGCCGCCGGTGTCGAACAGGATGGTTTTCTCCAGACCCTCCACCAAGCAGGAAAACCCCCACGCCGTTTGGAGCCGCTTGTCGTACTCGTTGTTATCGTAGAGGACAGTGACGACAAGGCCCTCGGCCTTCTCTCGGCGGGCGTCAGCGCGGGTCCCGGAACCAGTGCGCTCGGTGCCTGCCTCAGCCGGGCGCCCAGCGGGCTCAGCCCCTCCGCCGGAGAACAGCCAAAGACTTCCAACCAAGCAGGCCATGCCCACGAGCAACGCTCCGGCGAGCCAACCGTTGTGCTTACCCCTCATATCAGTCTCTCCCGCGTCAGTGAGGCCGACACGTACCTCGCGCCGTCTTGCATCCCCGCTACCTCGGAAGCCACCTTGCCGCTGGAACTACCCCCTATCGCGTCGCACCTTGACCTCTCTTCTCCCCCGGGCAGACCGATACGCGGCTTCTATAACCTCGATCGCTCTTCTGCCCTCTTCACCGGGGATAGGTGGCGCGGTGTCCTCCACTATGCAGCGGATGAATTCTCTGAGTTCGCGCCTGACAGGGGACTCGCCGCCGCCTTCCTCAACCATAGTAGTGACCAGCTCGCCATCAAAAGGCTTGTATCTGATTCTGCCTTCGGCAAAATCCAGGCTTCCCTTGGTGCAGTGGATTTTCCCTCCCCTGCCGGGAAGAGAAGAACAGTGGCCGCCTAAAAGCGTACCGATGGCGCCGGTTTTGAAGCGAAGAAGCACGTGAGCGACATCCTCGTAATCTATATCTTTGGCTACATTCTTAGCCGTAAATGCTGCGACGCTATCCACCGCGCCGCAGATATGCATCATGTAATCTAACTCATGCACGTTGCAATGGAACAACATTCCGCCACTGAATTCAGCCCTCCCGCGCCACGCTGAACCATGCGAGCACCAGTCTATGGTATCTATCCTTTCGAGATACACGGAAAAGGGGCGACCGATTACGTTTGAGTCAATTATCCGTTTTACCTGCTCGAACATCGGGGCATACCGGAGTACCTGACCAATCATGAGCTTAACATGGTTCGCTTTTGCTGCGCGAATCATGCGATCGCACTCGCGTACAGAAAGAGCCATTGGTTTTTCGCAGAATATATGCTTCCCTGCGTTGGCTGCGTCTACGGCGATCTTCTCGTGAAGGAAGTTCGGGACGGCCACGACTACGGCCTCGAGACCTTCTCGATCAAGAAGTCCCCTATGACTACCAGAATACTCTGCATCTAACTCCTCCGCCAACTCTTTTGCCCTCTGGATTTCGACATCAGCCGTGGCGACGACCTGTGCACTGTGCAAGGCAGAACAGTGCCGCGCTAAACTGGTGCCCATTGCTCCACAACCTATTACGCCAACTCTTACTTCACGAGCCGGTTTTCTGGCGTTCATTTCGCGTCCGCCTTATGCTGCTGTGAAAGGGCAGGACAACATCCTTCTTGAGAACGCTGGTCAAGCAGTACTTCTTCGAACCCACTCGAGCAAAGTACGTATCCGTACGACGTCCAATCCCAAATGTAGCGGGCGGATACGTTGTGTCAAGCCGATTTCGGCGGAAGGCCTCTTCGTCCTGCTCCAACTTTCCCAACAGGTTGACCGACCTTCCCGCAGTGACGGCGCTGAAGCCGAAGCGCTCCCGGATACGATCCAGGGAACGGTAGAGCCGACCACGCTTCTCGTGGCCATCGGCTTCGAAGAGTGGCCGCTGGTGGACGGCCTCGGCCGAGAGGCTGCTCAGGCTGACCCCGATGAGCCTGACCCGCACCCGTCGGGTGAACAGCCGACGGAAGAGTTCCCGCGCCAACTCGTAGATGCGGTGGTCCTGGTCGGTGGCTTCGGGGAGCGAGCGGGTGAGCAGGCAGGTTTCGAAGTCGCTGTAGCGGAGTTTCACCGTCACGCAGCGGGCCTTGAGGCCGAGTTGCCGAAGCCTCCTGCAAGCCCGCTCGGTGATGTAGTAGAGCATCCCTTCGACGACGGCGCGGTCCATGACTCCGGTCTCAAAGGTGGTCTCTCGGCTGACGGACTTCGGCCGTTTCGGCGGTGCCAACGGCGAGGGGTCTTGCCCCCGCGCGTACTGGGCCAGGGTGCGCCCCGGTGTGCCGAAGGTGGTTTCCAGAAGGTCGGGCGGAATCTTCCTGAGTTCCCCCACCGTCCTCACGTTGAACTTCTTTAGACGTCGGCGGGTGGCTCGGCCGATACCGGGAAGGGCCGAGACCACAAGCGGAGCCAGGAACTCAGCCTCGTAGCCCGAACGTATCCAGGCGACGCCGGCCGGCTTGGCCAACTTGCAGGCCAACTTGGCCATGAGTTTGTTGGCGCCTACACCGACGGAGACGTCCAGTTGGGTGCGCGCCTTGATGGCCCGTTTGATGCGCTCGGCGAGGTCTATCGGTGTGACTCCGTCACCTTTGGCTGGCCGGGCGTGGTTGCGCTCACGGGAGGTTGCTTCGTCGCTTGTCGACCCGTCGGTCAGCCAAGGCCGGCGAAGCCGATACAAGCGCTCGCAGCCGGGAAACTCCAGGTAGGCCTCGTCCAGGGAGACGGGCTCCACCAGGGGGGCGAAGCGCTCCAGCACCTCCAGAATCTCAACCGCGGCTTTGCGGTAGTGGCTGAAACGCCCTTTGAGGAAGACCGCCTGGGGGCAGAGGCGGTAGGCCCGCGACAGGGGCATGGCGGTACGGACGCCGAAGGCTCGCGCTTCGTAGGAGGCGCTGGCCACCACGCTGCTTTCGCCGGGTAGGCCTCCCACGATGACAGGCTTTCCCCGCAGTTCCGGGTGAAGCACCTGCTCCACCTGGGCGAAGAAGGCGTCCACGTCCGCCAACATCACGACTCGACCGGGCTTGTCGAAGTCCACTCGGTTCACAGCCACCCCTCACGCCATTCGAGCACCATCTCAGCGCAGTTCATCTCTGGATTCCAGCCCAAAGAGTATACCTAATAAAACCCTAACGCAAGGGAAAAACATTCCTGGGTAGCAATTTTCTTTAATCTCCTCCAGGTCTGTCTTCCGCAGGCGCCTCCGACCCTGCAGTCCCGGCGGACCCCGCATGGGCGCGGCCTTGCCGGGAGTCGACCGGGTGGGGCGGGAGTCGGCGGCAATCTGCTCCCAGGGTTGGGGATCAGGGCGACTGCGCTATGCGCAGGTCACACCCCGGCGATGGGGAAGGGTGTCCCGGTCAGAACAAGCAATGGCGAGGCCGACGGGACTCGAACCCGCAACCACCGGATCGACAGTCCGGGACTCTATCCAGTTGAGCTACGGCCCCACGTCCGCTCAGGCTGCTTCCCACGCGAAGGCGTCAGCCCTTCCGTGGTGGGCGATAGTGGACTCGAACCACCGACCTCTTCCTTGTAAGGGAAGCGCTCTTGCCAACTGAGCTAATCGCCCTTCCACTATACTGTAGTCAGCCCCCAGGATGGTGTCAACGGAAAACCACCTCGTGCAAGGGCTCAGTTGGGCAGATAGTGACCCACCTGAGGTTGTAGTGCAGCGGCTGACGGTGCTGGCTGGACGGCGCCTGGCCGGCGCCTGGCCGCGGTCAGGCGGGAGCGCAAGGCCCGCAGAGACCCTT
>DAOVRD010000097.1 GCA_030628375.1 Planctomycetota bacterium | reverse complement strand
GGCGCGATTCCACCGAAGAGCGCACGCGCATCCTGGACAGGAGAAAGCGGGCCCTGACCAACCTGAGCCGCAGCGTCCAGGTCCTGAGCAACCATTACGAGAGCCTGCCGCCCGGCACCGACGAACGCCGCAGCAAGGGCCGTCAGGTCGAGCAAGCGCTCAATGAACTCCAGCAGGGCCGACTGGAATTCGACGAACTCATCGCCCAGCATCACAACGAGGCCGTGCGCAGGATCTTCCGGAAAGTCAGCGCCGCGGTGAAGGCCTATAGCGAGGAGCACGGCATCAATCTGGTCCTGAAAAGACAGGCCTTCGATTTCGCCGGACCGGAAACGGTGGAACAAGGCCTGATGATCGCAACGACCGAAGTGCTCTACGCCGACCCCGCGCTGGACATCAGCGAGGCCATCACCCAGAGGCTTAACGCCGCCTACCCGGCCCCCATAGAGGCGCAGTGAATTGGGCCGCCCACAGAGAACCATTGGCAAGCCAGTGGAGCTGTCAGGCACCACGCTCTTCTCGGGAGCGCCGGCGAATGTTCGCCTGCTGCCGGCCGAGCCCTCGACGGGGTTCCTGTTCGTACGCACCGACCTGCCCGACAACCCGGTGGTGCCCGGCACGACGGAGGCCCAGCAGGACACTTTCCGTTGCACGACGCTGAACTGGAATGACGTTGAGGTGGTGGCCATCGAGCACCTGCTCGCCGCGTGCACGGGCCTCCAGGTGGACAATCTCATCATCGAACTGGACAAGGAGGAGATGCCGGCGCTTGGAGGCTGTGCTGCCGAGTATGGGAGGGCCCTCCTGGAGGCCGACATCGTTGACCAGAAGGCCGAACGTAACCTGCTGGAGCTGGAGCAGGCCGTCACCGAGTCGCGGGGCAGCGCCACCATCGTGGCCATGCCCGCAGAAGACGCCCTGACGGTCAGCTACGTGCTGGACTTCGAGAAGGAATACGGCCCGACCGAAGCCGTTACCGTCAAGGTGACCCCGGACGAATTCATGACGGAACTGGCTCCGGCCCGCACGTTCGCGCTGGAGGAAGACCGGGCGAAGTTCGAAAAGGAGTCGCTCGGCGGCGGTGTGAGCGACGACAACGCATTCATTATCTGCAAAGACGGCGTGGCGAAGAAGCCCCGGAGCTTGACCCCGGCAGAGCTGCGCTTTCCCGACGAAGCCGTGCGGCACAAGATCCTGGACTTCCTGGGCGACCTGGCCCTGGCCAACACCGATCTGCACGCCAAAGTGGTGGCCGTCAGAAGCGGCCACAAGCTCAACGCAGCCTTCGCGCGCCGGCTGCGCAGGCTCCTGGAAGAGGAGGCGGCACCCGAGCAGTACATAGACGTAAGGGAGATACGCAACGTCCTGCCTCACCGGTATCCGTTCCTCATGGTGGACCGGATACTCCGGGTGGAAGAGAATAAGATAGTGGGCCTGAAGAACGTCTCGGTGAACGAGCCCTTCTTCCAGGGGCACTATCCGGACTACCCTATTCTGCCTGGCGTGTTGCAGATCGAGGCCCTGGCGCAGACCGCCGGCATGCTCTTCTCGCGCACGCTGGAACACATCGGCAAGGTGGCCCTGCTGGTGAGCATGGACAACGTGAAGCTGCGCCGGCCGGTCCGACCGGGGGATCAACTCGTGCTGGAGGTCGAAGCCGTGCGCCTCCGTTCGCGCAGCGCCACGGTCAGAGCACGGGCAATGGTGGACGGGCAGATCGCCTGCGAGGCGGAGCTGGGCTTCATGCTTGCCGACCCCGACGCGATCTGACCTGCGCCCGGCGGGGCGACTTGCCAGAGAACGGCACAACGAACTGAGAGAACATGAAGATTCATCCGACCGCAGTAGTGGACAGCGGGGCCAAGATCGGCACCAACGTCGAGATCGGCCCGCACGCTTATGTCGGCCCGGCAGTAGTGATCGGGGACGATTGCGTGATCGGTCACGGCTGCCACATCGAAGGCCGTGTGACCATGGGCAGCAACAACATCCTGGGGCCCTACGCCGTGCTGGGAACGGCGCCCCAGGACCTGAAATACCACGGCCAGAACACCGAACTGACCATCGGCGACGACAACGTGTTCCGCGAGTTCGTCACCGTCAACATCGGCACGGTCACCGGCAATGGCGCAACCCGCATCGGCAATCGCAACTACCTGATGATCGCCAGCCACGTGGGGCATGACTGCGTGCTTGAGAACAACGTGATTCTGGTGAACGCCGTCCTGCTCGGCGGCCACTGCCACGTCGAGACGGGAGCGCAGATGACGGGCGCGGCGGCCGCCAATCCGTTCGTCACCATCGGCAAGTACGCCTACATCGGCGGGCTCACCCGGATAATCCACGATGTGCCCCCGTTCATGAAGGTGGAGGGCAACCCGTCCCGAGTCCGCGGCGTCAACGAAATAGGCCTACAGAGGGCCGGCTACGACCGGGCCGTCATCGAAGAACTGTGGGAAGCCTACAAGGCCATCTACCGCACCAAGGAGCTGAACCGGTCGGTCATCTACGACAAGATCGAGAGCAATCCCAACGCGAGGTCCGAGGTCATCTGCCTGGTTCGATTCTTGCGGCGCTCACGCGACTCGGTGCACGGGCGCTACCTGGAAGGCTCGCAGAAGGCCTGACGTCGGAGCGGGTGACCTCCGGACGATACAGAGGGAGAGAAAATGAACCGGGAACAGGGCAAGACGCCCAGGCAACGCATCGCCGTTTTCGGGCTCGGCAGGTTCGGTTTCGGACTCGCCGTCCGCCTTGCAGAACTCGGCGCGGACGTGCTTGCCGTTGACTCGAGCAACGAGCTGGTCGAAGAGGTGGACCAGCGCGTGTCCCGCGCGGTCTGCCTCGACGCCGCCAACGAGTTCGCCGTGTCCAAGCTCGACCTGGACTCCATAGACCTCGCCGTTGTGTGCATCGGAAGGAACATCGAAGCGGGCCTGCTGGTCACCGCCGTCCTGCAGCGGCTGGGCGTCAAGGAGATATGGGTTCGCGCCATTGATCAGAACCAGGCCCAGATACTCGAAGCGATGGGGGTCCGCAGGATACTGAGCATCGAAAAGGAGATGGCCCGCGAGGTCGCCCAGAACATCGTGATGCCCGGCACTCAGGTGCTGGCTCCCATCACTGCGGACCACTCGCTGGCCGAAGTCAAAGCCAAACCCGCGTTCGTCGGCAAGACCCTCCACCAGCTCGATTTCAGGAATCGCTACGGCGTCAACGTCGTAGCCATCAAATCGCGCGAGGTCGCCACCGGACCGGAAGGCCCCGAGAAGGTCGAAGTCCGCATCAACTACCTGCCGCACGCCGACGACGTCATCGAAGAGGGTGACGTCCTCGTCGTGGTCGGGCCCGACGAAAAGATGGCCGCGCTGCAGGCCAACCACTGAGCGGACACGCCCCGCCAGTAAGCGGAACGGCAAAAGTAGTCCAACGTTTCTATCACCACGATGCACACGAAGGACACGAAGAACGGCAAACACAAAGACGCCCCACAAAGGCTTTGTTGCCGTCCTTCGTGCTCTTTGTCAGCCTGCCGCAGGCGGGCAAGCCCGCCAGGGGCGGGCAAGCTTCGTGAACTTCGTGGTTTGCCCTCCGTCGTCGTTAGGAAACAGTAGAACACTTACGCGAGACCCCTTAGCCGCCGAAACCGTCCGGATGCTCCTTGTGCCAGTTCCAGGCCGTCTCCACTATCGCCCGCAGGGAAGGACAGCGCGGCTCCCACCCCAGTTCGCGCCTGATCTTGTTCGCCGACCCGACCAGTTCGGGGGGATCGCCGGGCCGCCTGGGGACTTCCAGCACGCGGAAGTCGCGGCCGCTCACCTGCTTGACCCGCTCGATGACATCCCGCACCGAATGGCCCCGGCCCGTGCTCAGGTTGTAGACCATCGGCGCCCGCTCGTCCAGGGCCTCCATGGCCATGACGTGCGCCGATGCCAGGTCCAGAACGTGCACGTAGTCCCGGACGCAGGTCCCGTCCGGCGTCGGGTAGTCCGTGCCGAAGATGGCGATGCTGTCGCGCTTGCCCAGCGCTGCGTGAATGACCAGCGGAATCAGGTGGGTCTCGGGGTCGTGGTCCTCACCGATGCTGCCGTCCGGCGCGGCGCCTGCGGCGTTGAAATAGCGCAGTGACGCGTACTTGAGGCCGTAGGCCCGCGCGTAGTCCGCCAGGACGCCCTCCACGGCCATCTTGGTGCGCCCATAGGGGTTGATGGCCTGCACGGGCCAGTCCTCGCCAATCGGCACGCGCTCCGGCACGCCGTACACGGTGCAGGAACCGGAGAAGATGAACCGGTCCACCCCCCGGCGCCGCATCACGCGCAGGAGCCTCAGCGTGTTGACCACGTTGTTGAAGTAGTACTTCTCAGGGTCTTCGACGGACTCGCCCACGTAGGCGCTGGCCGCAAAGTGCATCACCGCCTCGGCCCCGGACTGCTCGAGGGCACTCTCGACCTGCCCCTCGTCGCTGAGGTCCCCGCGCACCAGCGGGCACGACCCCACCGCCTGGGCGTGTCCCTGCGACAGGTTGTCGAAGACAAACGCCTCGTGGCCGGCGCGAGAGAGTTCCATCAACGCATGACTTCCGACGTAGCCGGCCCCACCTGTCACCAGCACCTTCATCCGTTGCCCTCTCCGCACGCGGCAGGTCTTCACAAGCCGCTGCAACACACCCACTCCCGAGAAGGCAGAGTAGACCGCATGTCCCCCCCTATTTCAAGCGTCCGCCGAAGCGCGCCGGGCGGCATCGGCGGCTGCGACGCGTTGCGCCGAGCAGGCACATGGGCTATATTCCCCCGGTGCAGACGTTCGGGGCGACGTGGAAAGGAGGTGGGGCACAATGGGTGCAGGTGCTATTGCCGGAGCAGGCGGCGCAGGAGCGGCCGCCATCATAGCCGAGGCGATCAAGGCGTCCGGAGCGATCGTCAAGGTGGAAGGTTCCGACTTCATGTCCATACTGTCGAAAAGCGACAATCCGCTCGTCGTAGTGGCCGAAGGCGGCCTGTTCAAGACCAACTATCAGTACTTGACCGGCTACAAGGGGCTGGTGTTCTTCACCAAGTCCGGCTTCCCACTGGCGCTCACGAGCGCCACCGAGGTGGTCAAGGCGAAGAAGATCTGGATCCCGGCTTAAGCCTGCAGCGTCAGACTTCGCACCACGGGACAACGCTACGGAGTACCGCCAACAAGGATGGACAGGATAGGCAGGATAACGACAAGACGGCGAAGTACGGGAACGGCAGCGGCCGGCTCGTTTTGAGGTGCGCGTCATCCTGTGAATCCTGTGTATCCCTGTTGATGCCCTGTCTGAGTAACAAGGATGGACAGGACGGTCGGGTGCACCGGAGGATCACATGCCGCAATTCGAGAAGACTTACGACATCCTGGTGACGGGCGCCGGCGTCGCGGGGGTGGCCGCCGCCGTGGCGGCAGCTCGCTCCGGCCTGCGGACCGCGCTGGTGGAGAAGACGGTCCTGATCGGAGGGCTCGCAACGGCCGGGCTGATCTACGCCTACACTCCGCTCTGCGACGGACTGGGCCGCCAGGTCACCTACGGGATTGCTCAGGAGCTGTTGCACCTCAGCATGAAGTACGGGCCGGGAGACGTGCCTGCCGGCTGGCGGTCCGCCGGCAGTCGCAAGAGGACCCGCCGTTACGGCACCACTTTCTCCCCCGCAGCGTTCGTCCTGGCGTTGGACGAACTGCTGCTCGCAGCCGGCGTCGAGACCTGGCTCGACACGCTGGTCTGCCTTCCTGTCATGGATGGGGATCGCGTGGCGGGCGTCGAGGTGGAGAACAAGAGCGGCCGCGGCATCCTGCGCGGCCGTGCCCTGGTAGACGCGACCGGCGATGCGGACGTGGCCTATCGCGCCGGCGCCCCCTGCGAGGAAGCGGACAACTGGCTCTCGCTGTGGGGTCTGCAGGCATCCCTCGAACGTGCCCGGGAAGCCGTCAGCCAGGGCAGCGGCGATCTGCTTCTGTGCGGGGTTTCCGTCGGCGCCAGCAACACCGGTGAAGGCCATCCGACGGGCATGAGGAAGTTCTCGGGGACAAACGGAAAAGACGTGACCGAGTTCGTCCTCGCCGGGCGCGTGCTGCTTCGCCAGCACTACGAGAGACGGCAGCGCGATGGCGGCGCCAACAGCAGGCACAACCTGTTCCCCCTTGCACTGCCCGCCACGGCCCCCTTCCGGACAACGCGCCGCATCGCGGGGCAGACAACGCTGCGCGACGGGATGGCCGGGCAGTCCTTCGCAGACTCGGTCGGCCTGGTGGGCGACTGGAGCAAGCGGGGAGAGGTCTGGGAGATCCCCTACGGCAGTCTGCTGCCGCGCAAGGTGACGGGACTGCTGGCCGCGGGCCGCTGCATATCGTCAACGGGCCACGCCTGGGAAGTCACCCGCGTCATCCACGCGGCCGCCCACACCGGCGAGATAGCCGGCGTCGCGGCGGCGCTCGCAGTGCAACTGGACACGACCCCCGATGCCCTGGACGTCGGGAAGCTCCGCCAGGAACTCCGAGGGAAGGGCCTGAAGCTCGACCTGGGCGATATTGCGGACTCAGATTGAAGGACGACCGTCAGGCCTTCGCACGGCCCGTCACCGCACGCCGCGAGCGAAGCCAGCAAGAAGCGACGTGTAGAGCCGCAGGTATCTGTCCGTCATCGCGTCACAGGAGAAGCGTGCGACGGCGGCACGCTGGCGGGCAATCCGCTCCGCCGAGTAACGCGCGCCCACCATCTCCCGCACGGCGCAGTAGAGGCCGTCAACATCTCCCGGCCTCACCCAGCGGACGAGGTCGCCCCCGATCTCGGGCAGGGAGTCCACCCGCGAGGCTATGCACGGAAGCCCGGCAGCCATGGCCTCCAGGAGCGTCAGCCCAAATCCCTCCCCGCGCGAAGGATGCACGAAGGCGTTGACGCCTGCGAGGAAGCCCGGGACGTCCTCGGCAAATCCGACGAGTTCGACCCTCTCCCCCACGCCTTCCCTCAGGATCAGCCCTTCCAGAGCGGGGCGCTCGGGCCCCTCACCGGCGATCTTCAGCCTGGCCTCCTCGTTCTCCCGGCAGAGCCGAGCGAAGGCGCGCACCAGCAGGCCGAAGCCCTTTCCAGGACCCAGCCTGCCCATTGCCCCAAAGACCGGACCCGGCTCCGGCCGGACGGCGAAGAACGGCTCCAGTTCGATGCCGTTGTAGACCAGCTCCTCACGCGGCGCCGTTCCCGCAACGGCGTGGTGGTAGCGCCGCACCGCATCGGAGACGAAGACATGGCATTCGGGGAGCCTTGAGAACAGGCGCCGGAACGCTGCCCTGACAGGCAGCGGGCGCCGCTCCACAGTGTGGTGCGTCCATATCTGGGGGCACGTCAGCCCGGCCAATCGCAGGAGCGCCCCGGCCGCGTTGCCATGGAAGAGATGGCAATGGAGGATGTCCGGCTTCCATCCCTTGACGTACCTGTGCAGGCGGGCCAGCCGCCAGGCCATGCGCTTCCGCTCGATGCCGGCCGAGTAGACTTCGAATCCGTCCTCTTCCAGCATGAGGCGCGTTCTGGCGGGCGATCCCCCCCCTTCGAAGAGCCCTGCCAGGGCGCACTCAGCCCCCTTGCCCCTGAGACCGCGCGCCAGATTGAGGATGACGCGCTCCGCGCCGCCGAACGCGAGATCAGTTGTGAGCTGCATCACCCGCACGGGACACTCCTCCCTTGCATCAGAGCGCGCAGGGCCGCCAGCAGTTTCTGGAACTGATACTGCTGGCTGAACTGCGTTGGGTCCGGTCCCGGGGAAAGCTCCACCACGTCTCTTTGGATTATCGTGCGGAGGGCCCGCTCGGCTTGCTTCGCCGTTTGAACCAGGAAAGCGCCGGAGAACCGACACAGCAGGCGCCCCGCCGCCGATCGGGGGGTGACGAACGCAACGATCGGGCGGTTCACGGCTATGTAGTCGTAAGTCTTCGCGGGGATAGAAACCTCCGAAATGGCATTGAGCACCAGGCAGTCGGCGGACACCAGGTTGCGCAGACCTTCCCGGTAGGGCTGCATCCCACACGTCCTGAAGCACGCTCCGAGTCCCTGGCGCCGGAAGGCGTCCTCCAGCTCGGGTTCCGGGGCGCCCAGGTGGTCCACCTGAATGGGCCGTCCCTCAGGGATGGCGGCGACGGCGCTGGCCAGTGCCTGCGCGTCTTGTCTGCTGTAGCTTGCCAGCTTACCGAATATCGCAATGCGGAAAGGGCCGTCCCCGCTCTCAGCCGCGGGCCGGAGCGAGGCCAGGGCATCCTCATCGTAACCCCAGCGAACCGTGAGGAATCGCCAGGCCGCCTTCCATTTGTAGCGCTCCTTGTAGATGCGGCTCTGGAGTTCGGTCGTATGGAGGACCACAGCAGCGCCGGCGACGGCCCATGCCTCGGCCTGCCGGTCGAAATGCTCACGCAGTCCCGCCCGCCGGCCAAGGCGGTAAGGGATGCCGCGCATGTAGAACACATCCTCGAAGTCCAGCACGTAGGGCAGGCCCAGGCGCAGCAAGAAGTGCCTCGCCAGGGGGAAGTACCAGAACGGATGTCCGCAGAAGTAGAGCAGGTCCACGTCCGGGCGTTTCCTGAGCGCGCGCTCGATGCCGCGTGCGTACGCCAGCACAAGGGCGGGAATCGCGAGCCGCCGGCCCGTGCCGCCCAGACTCTCCAGGCGCCGCACATAACGCCCCAACGGGACTTCAAAGACGTCGAGTTCCTCGCGCAGGTGCGAGTCCTGGTGGACCTCCGCGCCGTAGAACGCCTTCGCCGCCGTGACGACCACCGGCGGCAGGCCCACGCCCGCCAGGAACCGGGCCAGCCGCGTGGAGCGGATCGCCCCCGTCGCGCTCGACGGCGCAAAGTGATGGGAGACGATCATCACGCGTGGCCCGTTCACGGCGTCTGGCCCTCTCCTGGGGACGCTTCGCGGCACGTCTTGCGCCGCTCTTCGATCAGCTCTTCGTAGAGGCGAACATAGCGCCGCGCCATGAGGCGCACGTCGTATTCCTGCTCTGCGACAGCTCGACAGACGCGCGACATCCGCCGGCGGCCATCGTCATCTTCCAGGGCCTGGTGCAGGCAACGGGCCAGGGCGCCAGCATCTCCGGGCGCTGCCAGCCAGCCGGTCTTTCCCGGCCGCACCACTTCCGGCACCCCTCCCACGCGGAACGACACGCACGGCGTGCCGCACGCAACGCTCTCCACCAGGCCGTTGGGCAGGTTGTCCGCCCGGGTGGGCAGCACAAACAGGTCCGCCGCCGAGTAGGCGGCCGCCATGAACGGCTCGCTGTTGACCTCGCCCAGGTCCAGGACCGGATAAGGCGACAGGGACAGCAACGGGCCGCTGTTCTGCCCCACGACCAGAAGCCGCACGTTGCGCATGCCCTCGGCGCGCAGCGCCTCAAGCGCGGCGATCAACAGGTCCGCGCCCTTCCGCCTGGCACTGAAATCGTAGGCGCTCACCAGCAGCACCTTCTCATGGGGGTCCAGGCGGAGCATACGTCGCACCTCCCCCCTGTCCATCGGGCGGAAGACCTCCAGGTCGAGGCCGTAGGGGATGTGGACGGCCCGGAACTCCCGCGTCAGAGGCGCCCGTCCCACCTCGCCCAGAAGCCAGCGAGAGGGGGTCACCAGCACAGGGCCGACCTTCGAGTAAACCCACTGGCGGGCCCTGTGGAGCAACCAGGTCGTGTCAAGGCTTATGCGGGGCGGGCCGGCAAGATTGGGGCACCTGCCGCAGCCCGTCAGCCAGCGCTCGCACGCCATCGGGTAGACGCAGTGCCCCGTCAAGGCCCACATGTCATGCAGCGTCCAGACCAGCGGCGCTTCCCTTTCCAGCCGGGGGAGCAGGAGCAGGGAGAAGTAATAGGTGTGCAGGTTGTGCAGGTTGATGACGTCCGCCCAGGCCGCCTCGCGCCGATAGCCGACTCGCGAGGGCAGGTCCGCAAGGCCGTCCAGCCCAAGCCGTATCTCCAGCAACTGGCCAAGCCGTCTGACGCCCTCCCAGAGCGGCGACGGCGGCACCCATGTCCGCATGTCGTCACGGCCCGGGACGGCATTGCGCGCCACAATGCGGGACCGATGGCCCTGAGCCAGCAGGCCCAAGTGCAGGCGATAGGCGGCCCAGCCCGCACCTCCCAGTATCGCCCAGGTGTTGACGTGCAAGACGTTCATGCGCCACCCCGCCTCGAGTTCAATTCCGGTCGCCGGCCAACGGCCCGACTCGCCCTCTCGCGCTCGCTCTGCCGGACGTGGAGACAGGCAAGGCGTTGCGCGATCTGCGCCAACTCGGGCCGACGGGCGGCCAGGTCGCTCTTCTCGCCCGGGTCTGCGCGAAGGTCGAAAACGGAGCAGTCCCCGCTCGTCAGGTCCACCGCCAGCTTGATGCGCGAGTTCTGGAATGAGACCCGCCGCCCCGCCTCGCACGGCCGCTGCCAGTTGACGCCGTCCACCGTGTCGTTGGGCCCGTAGAAGGACTCCGCCACATACAGACGCTCCGCCGCCGCCGCATCAGACGAACCTCTGAGCAGCGACGCGAAGCTTCTCCCCACACAACCGCATCCCCCCGGCTCAATGCCAAGCACTTCGGCAAGGGTCGGCATCAGGTCCACCAGTCCGACCTGCCGAGCGATCCGGCGCCCCTCGCTCTGCCCGGGGAGATGGATCAGAAGGGGCACCCGCAGCAGTTCGTTGTAGTGGAACGAGGGATGCACCAGCCTGCCGTGCTCGAGGAACTGCTCTCCGTGGTCGGCGGTGACGATCACGACGGACCGCCGCCGGCCGCGCTTGCGCAGGCCCGTGAACAAACGTCCCAGCAGTTCGTCAACGTGACGGACCTCCGCATCGTACAACGCGGCCGAATCGCGCACGTCTTGCTGACCAAGGCCCTCCAGGTCGCCGTGATTGGCCAATGCCACGAGGCGCGCGAGCTGACCGACCCGCGCCCTGGAAATGGCTCGCCCACTGGCCGCCCGCTGACAGCGGGCGGGCGGTGCATAAGGCACGTGCACCGTCATCGCGTGGACCCACAGGAAGAACGGCTCCTTCCGGTCCTCCGAGACCCAACGGCCCACAGCCGACCAGAACGCCCTCTCCAACCTCACCTTGGCCTGCAAGCTGTACGGAAGCCGGACGGCCCGTCCCACCGTTCGCCACAGCCGCCGCAGTCGCCCCGCCACATGCTGAAGGCCAGGGAACGGACGCGTCGCCCTCTCGGTCCCTGCCAGGATCGCGCGACGCAGCCGGTCGGCCAATGTGTCGGATCGAGCCCCCACTTGTGCGTCCGGCTCCATGTGGCGGAAAGCAACATGCTCGCCCGCTTCGTAGTCCAGGAAGTCCGCCAGTTGGTCGAAACCGCGGTCATAACCAAAGAAGCGGGACACGTAAGGGTTGCCGGCGTTGAACCCTTGCGTGCGATAGCCGGCCCCGCGGAGCATCTCCGCCAGCGTCAGCGGCGCCCCCAGAACCCCGAAGGAAGGGGTGCCGAAGGGCATCCGGGACGCCATCAGCGCGGGGAATGAGGTCGGCGTGTTCGGCCCCGCCGCCCAGGCGCGCTCGAACACGTGACAACGCCGCGCAAAGGCGTCCAGGTTCGGCGAGGTGGGCTTCCCATAGCCGTAACAGCCCAGGTGGTCCGGCCTCAGCGAGTCCACCGTAATGAGGATCACGTTCGGCCTGTTCATGGGTTCAACCACGGACACTGGCCTCTCCAGGTGCGGGGTTACAGGTAGCCGAGTTGCCGGAGGCGCTCCTCAAGCATCTGCTGCTCGGCCTGGTCGGCCTCTCTGTCGTCGGCACGACCGAACAGCTCCGACAGCACCACGTTGACGTATTCGTCCACGCTACGGAAGGCGCCGGTCCTCCGAACCAGCTCCGCAATGTCCCGATACAGTTGCGGCTGTATGCTCACCGTATTCTCCGCCATCGCAGCCTGCCTTCTTTCAGGGGTCTTTGCGACCCAGGTCAGCCACACGGCCCTCTGCCCGGCCGGTTCGCCCGGTACCACTCGATCGTTCTCCCGAGACCCTCTTCGAGGCCGGTCGGAGGCGACCAGTCGAGCGCCTCCACCATGCGCGAGACGTCCAGGACCTTTTTCATTGCCCCGTCGGGCTTGGTGGCGTCCCAGCACACTTCGCCGTCAAACTCCGTAATGCGGGCTATCGTTTCGGCCAGCTCGCGGATGGACGTGCCGATGCCGGTGCCGACGTTGAGAGGATCAGGTCCCTCATAGCGCTCCGCCGCGCGCAGAACCGCTTCGGCGCAGTCTTCCACGTAGAGGAACTCCCGGACGGGCGCGCCGGTTCCCCAGCACTCGACTGCCGGATCGCCGCTGTCACACGCCTCGACGAACTTGCGAACCAACGCCGCCACCACGTGGCTCTCCTTGGGGTCGAACTTGTCGTGGGGACCGTACATGTTCGTCACCAGCAGGAAGATCGAGTTGAGGCCGAACTGCTCGCCGTAGGCCTTCGCGCCCAGGTAGAGGGCTCGCTTGGAGAACCCGTAGCACTCGACGCTGGGGTGCATCGGCCCCGCCAGGAAATCGGCCTCCCTCATCGTGGCCGGCACCTCTCCCGGGTAGGCGCAACTTGAGCCGACGATCACGAGCTTCTGGACGCCTGGTCGCCGTACGGCGACTGAATGTCGCCGGCACGCCTCCAGCACGTTGCAGGCCATCAGCAGGTTGTTGCGGAAGATGTCCGCCGGGTAGAGCCGGTTGTAGCCTATGCCGCCGACGTCCGCCGCCGCGTGGACCACGATCTCCGGTCGGACGTCGGCAAACAGCCTCGCCGCCTCCTCGTACCGGGTCAGATCGCACTCCCCACTG
>DAOVRD010000203.1 GCA_030628375.1 Planctomycetota bacterium | reverse complement strand
CGACTCGCGGCTGCGGGAGTTCCTTGCCAACGAGTACCATCGCCGGAGCCGCCACGAGGAAGCGATAGAGTTGGTGTGGAACAGTTTCGCTGAACAACCGCACCTGGGCTCATACAGACAATTAGCGGAGCACGCCGAACGGGCGGG
Source organism: Planctomycetota bacterium (assembly GCA_030628375.1). GTDB lineage: Bacteria > Planctomycetota > Brocadiia > SM23-32 > SM23-32 > DAOVRD01. The sequence goes on along the minus strand of DAOVRD010000203.1, from coordinate 7,501 downwards.
CGAGTGGCCCCGGTGGCGGGAGCGTGCTCTGGCGCTCATGAGGGAACAGGCCGACCGTCGAAAAGCCGAAGCCAAACATAGCGGGTGGAATTGGGGGCTCGCCGCGGGTTCGCAGTTGGTGGACGTCTACATCTGGGAAGGCGACCCCGATGCTGCCTGGCAGGCCGCACGGAAGTACGGGTGCTGGCGGGAGCAGTGGCTCGAACTTGCCCTGCTGCGGGAAGGGGAACACCCCGAGGAAGCCATCGGCGTGTACCAAGAGGAGGTCCGGCGCCTGGTGAAACTCACCAAGAACGCCGCTTACCGCTATGCCACAGAGTTGGTGCGCAAGATACGGCAGCTCATGAGCCAGCTCGGCCGGCAGCAGGAATTCGATCAATACGTCGCGTCCCTCCGGGCCGAATTCAGACGCAAGCGGAACTTCATGAAAATGCTGGGCGAGTTTGAGTAGTCGAGCCCTGAAAGGAGATACGGCAACTCCCTCGTTGGCCCCGGTTCCTCGGACCGGGGTCTCCTTCGGGCTCTGGCAGACTGAGATGCAAGCGGCGTTTGCCCGGCCCGGACCGTTTGGCTACGCTACCTGCAGGATCGCTTCTGATACTTCGGAGGGCAAGGCCGCGACGGAGGCGGCGAAGTTTTCTAACCGTGTCCGGTCCGGCCGACCATTTCTTCGCGATAGCGCGAAGAAATGGTTGAGCAGGCGAACAGTTGAGCAGGCGAACAGGTGAGAACGGCAAGACGACGCACGGGCGAACCGTAACGGTCGCGGAAGCGTTTCCCTCGCTCGCTTGCGGTCTCCTGGTCCCCTGATCACCTGTTCAAGCCTTTCGGAGCGGCCCGATGGCCTTCATGTTTGAGAAGCTCCAGGTCTACCAAAAGGCCGTGGACTTTGTTGACCAGATCACGACTTTGACGGAAGGATTCCCCAGAGGCTACGGTTTCCTCTCTGATCAACTGAATCGCGCTGCCCTGTCTATCGCTACGAACCTCGCCGAAGGCAACGGGCGCTTCACCAAAGCCGACCGTAAGAACTTCTTTGTCATTGCCCGCGGTTCAGTTCAGGAATGCGTTCCTTTGCTGGAGATAGCCCGGCGTAGGAGCCTGCTGCATGACAAGATGCACGGCTCGCTGAGTGAGGAACTGCAGGTAATCGCGAAGATGATCAGCGGGCTGATCAAGGGGCTTGACAAGCGGCTGATGTGAGCGTCCGTTCGGTGGGAAACCAAAGGAATATGAACCAGAACGACATCCGCGACAGACTGCTTCAGCACGGCAAGGCCCTGTTCAATGCGCCAAGACTACAGGTGATCCAATTCACCAAGGTCCCTGCTGCAGATGCCCTTTATAGCGACCTGACCGGTCATCCCCATGCCTACGTCTTGGCGAACATCATGAACCAGCAGATGAATGCGCAAAAGGCGTGGCTCATCCCGTACAAGATTTCACAGAAACTCCATGGCTTTTCGATGGATGCTCTGCGCTCGCTTTCGCTGGACGACGTAGTCCGCTTGATGAAGCACCCGAAGCCGCTGCATCACTACGTTAACAAGATGGGCAAGTTCTTCCACTTGGCGGTGCAGCGGATACACGAACGCTATGCGGACGACGCATCGCGCATGTGGGCGGGGAGACCATCCACTGCGGAAGTCATACACCGGTTTCGTGAGTTCGACGGTGTTGGCCCAAAAATCTCACACCTGGCAGTAAATGACCTCGCCAGAAGATTCAAGGTCCCGTTTCAGGACTACTCTTCGATAGACATCTCGGCGGATGTGCACGTCCGTCGCGTGTTTGCCAGACTCGGACTTTGTGCTGCTGACGCGACAGCCGAACAGATCATCTGCGCGGCAAGGGCCCTTCATCCGGAGTTTCCCGGCATGTTGGACTTCGCGTGCTACGAGATTGGGAGAAACTGGTGCAAGGCGCGCGGTCCAGAGTGCAGTGCTTGCTACATGAGGAACTCGTGCGCGATAGGAAGCGGCGAGAAATGATGGGTAAGAGCGCGTTGCGACGCGAGGGTATCCCGATACGCGGGCAATCGAGATTCACGGAGAGCACCGAAGGGCGCCAGGCTGCGCAGAAAGGCGCACGAGGCAGTCCACAGTGAGGATGTGCGGCTCTGGCGGCTTGAGATACAGGGCTATGACGGGCGCGAGAAGTTCCTGGGAAGGTTCAAACGAGCGCCAGCGACCCCGACCATCCTCCTTCGCTCTGGTTCGGCCCTGGCCTCCTCCAGGTGTCCTCATCTGCCGTGTGCAACCGGCTGGCATCATCTGGATCCGAGACCTTGGATCCGCTTTGCAGAGGCGTGCGGCGGGCGCCGATCCGGAGGGCTATCTGCTGCGCTTCGCCAGGCGATTCTGCCTGTGGCATTCCTCGATGACGGCCGTCTGCCGGCGCACCTGCTGCGGGGTGATGACGAGGGGCGCGCCCTCGGTCAGCGTCCTGTAGAGATGGCCGTAGAACTGCTTTGACATGTAGGCGAACATGTTGGACTTGCTCTTGGGTACCGTCCACGTTCTCTCGGTCCACTTCAGTCGTTCTCGGCAGTACTGCCGGTCGGCGAGGGGCTGGCGAGTGAGCTTCTGTTTTGGCGCACGTTTAGGATCGAAATATCTCCACTTCATCTCGCCCCGGCCGCCCGTCAGCCCGCCGCGAGTGCCGTAGACCTGGTAGCTGTAGAGGGGGTACGCGCAGCAGGAGGAGATCTCCATGTCTATCGTCGGCCGGCCTTTGCGATGCATGATGAGCTTGACGTGATCCTCGGCGTCGCCGAACGTGTTGGCCCGGTCCATGATGCACGTTATGTTGGGCATGCCGGGGCCGAGGAGCTGAAGCGCCTGGTCCAGCAGGTGGGATCCGGTGTTCAGGAGGTTGCCGCCGCCGTACTCCTGGAGCGTCTGCCAGTCCCATCGCCGGCTGAAACCGTTCGCCGCGATCTTCACCATCACGATCCGGCCCAGCACTCCCGAGGCGATGACCTTCTGGACCTGCACGAAGTAGGGCGCGAAACGGGACTGCTGGAAGATGGCCAGCAGTTTCTTCGCCTTCCTTGCGGCCGCCATCAGCTTGTCCACTTCCGCCACCCGCCGTGCCAGCGGCTTCTCGCACACTACGTTGTGGCCGGCCTTGAAGGCGTCCAGGCTGAAGGGAACGTGCAGGTGGCTGGGAGCGGCGTTGACGACCAGGTCCAGGTCGTCCCGCTGGAGCATCTCGCGGTGGTCTTCGTAGGCGTCGGCTCCGAACTCCCTTTCTGCCTGGGCGCGGCAGTCGGCCATTGGGTCCGTAACGGCCACGACCTTGTAGTTGCGACGCCTCGCCAGGCAAGCGGCGTGCAAGCTGTATCCGCTGCGTCCCTGACCGATGATGCCGACTCGTATCACCTTGTGCTTCGCCCTTGCCATACCGTGTCTCCCGATGGCTGACTATCTGCGGCGGCGCGACGACCCGCTGCCGACAGCGCCGGAGTATCACGCATCGGAGGCGAGAACGCAAGGCCCCCCGCCGGCAGTTGCGGGCGGACCCGGCGCCGTCGGCCTTGCGCGGACGGGTCCGTCCTGCTATGCTTCCAGCCGGGGTGAGGACCAGTCCGGTGCCGGGCAGACGAGCGCGTATTGTGGCCAGAGTGGGAGGTGCGAGTGCAGACCATGAAGGCGTTGGTGAAGTCGAAGCCAGACGTGGGCCTGTGGCTCGAAGAGGTCCCCGTGCCAGAGGTCGGCAAGAACGACGTGCTGATCCGCATCCTGAAGACGAGCATCTGCGGGACGGACGTGCACATCTGGAACTGGAACGAGTGGGCCCGCAGGACGATCTCCGTGCCGATGGTGATCGGCCATGAGTTCGTCGGCGTGGTTGAGGCGTTCGGCGAGAACGTGCAGGACTACAGCCCCGGCGACGTTGTGAGCGGGGAGGGCCACCTGGTCTGCGGGCGCTGCCGCAACTGCCTGGCCGGCCGGCGGCACCTCTGCGCCCACACGAACGGGGTGGGGGTGGACCGCGATGGCGCGTACGCGGAGTACCTGTCCATACCCGTCACGAACGTCTGGCCCGCCTGGCCGGGCATTCCTCTGGAGGTCGTCAGTTGCTTCGACCCGCTGGGCAACGCGACCCACACTGCGCTGTCGTTCGACGTGCTGGGGGAGGACGTGCTGATCACCGGCGCGGGCCCGATCGGGATCATGGCCTGCGCGATCGTGCGCTATGCGGGCGCGCGTTACGTGGTCGTGACCGACCTGAATCCGTACAGGCTGGCGCTGGCGAGGGGCCTGGGGGCCACGCGCGTCGTTGACGTGCGTCACGAGGATCTGCACGACGTGCAGGACGAGCTCGGCATGAAGGAAGGCTTCGACGTGGGCATGGAGATGTCCGGCAGCCCGGAAGCGTTCCGCGATATGCTGGACAACATGTGCCACGGCGGCAAGGTCGCGCTGCTGGGCCTCCTGCCGACCGCCGAGATTGACTGGAGCCTGGTCGTCTTCAACGGACTGACCATCAAGGGCATCTACGGCCGGGAGATGTACGAGACGTGGTACAAGATGTCCGTGATGATCCAGGGCGGGCTGGACGTGACGCCCATCATCACGCACAGGTTCCACTACACCGAGTTCGAGCAGGGCTTCGAAGTGATGCGCTCCGGTCAGTCCGGCAAGGTCATACTCGACTGGTCCGAGAAGTGAGCGCCCATTTCGCGGATGCGGGCGGCGTGACTCAGAGCAACAAAGGATGCCCTCGGCGGAACCCAACCACCATCACTGGACAGTGCGTCAGGAGGTGTCGTGAAGAACGTTCTGTTGAATGAACTCGTTCTTGACCTCCCACCCGAAGGCGGCAATGTCGCACTGCCGGGCGTCCACACGCGCAATGGGGATAGCATAGAAGTCGATTTCCGTCTTTCCTCATCGCGTGCCGGGGAGTTCACTTTCGGTTATAGCGGCGGATTCGAACATGCGCTCGTCACGCTGCGCATGTCCCGCGGGAGGTCCTCCCTCCATACAACGGACTGGACCCGCCCCCAGCCGGCCGTTGCAGGGAGTTTCAGCGTGTCGAAGCGCAGCAAGCATTCCCTGAGAATCGAGAAGACTGAGGGGAACGGCGGTCTGGTCAAGAACGCGAACATTCGAGCCTTTCTCGACGGGAAGGAGATCCTCCGGGCAGAGGAACTCAATCTCCTGCCCGAGATGCAAGCGCACCTCCAAACGAAGCGCGTGAGGATCGAGCGATTCGCGCACCGGGGCAGACCCTCCTCGATCCCCGATTACCTCCACGTCGGCGGATGGCAGATGCTCAATACAGACTCGATTGAGCAGAATCTGGCATCACTGCGCCGGGGCATAGAGCAAGCCGCAGAGCAAGGCGTTCAGCTTCTCGTAACGCCCGAAACGAGTCTGACTGGCCTGTTCCCACGTCGGCGCGTAACGAAAGATCGATCTGCTGTTGCCGAAGCGGAGAGAGAACTGCGGAAGACCATCCGCGGCGTGCCGGATGCTCCATACGTTGTAGTTGGCCTCCCCGCGTGGGAACGGAATCCCGACCATCGCCGAAAGCTGACGCGGTACAACGTGTCGACGCTGTATGCGCCCGATGGCCATGCGGTGTCGACGCACGCGAAGATACACTCGTGTGAGCCCGTTTTCTGGCATGGATACCGACTTCACGAGTTCGACGTCTACGGCGTCCCCGTTTGCATGCACATCTGCCACGACGGTCGCTATCCGGAGGTGTGGACGTTGCCGGTGATGTTTGGAGCGCGGCTCGTTCTGCATCCTGCAAATAGCGGAGAGGTCTCAGGAAGCATCGATGCATTTGAGGCGAGGGCCAGGACGTCGGCAAGCACCTCGCACGCGTTCTATGTCAACGTGAATGGCGGAGGTGGGAGCTACATCGCCGGTCCTCAGAAGTACGACAATCTCATCGCCGTCAGCACGGAGTGCAGAAGGGACTCCAGAACCTTCCCCACAGTCGGGAGACCGGAAGAATGCCTCGTTCACGCAAGGGTTCGCATTGCGGATGCCTTCGGGTACTGGCCGGTGCGCTCGTTCAGAGCTTCAGAAGAGATCGCGACGTCTTATCTGCGGCTCTACCGAGCAATGGGCGGCACGCGATGGCCATGCGATGCCGACCTGGGCGATGCGGCACGGGAACATACCTACGATGCGCGCTGAGGTGACTGACATGCACGAATCAATGAAGGCCCACCTGCTGGCAGAGCTGGAGGCGATCCGCGAGGCGGGCCTCTACAAGGACGAGCGCGTGCTGGTGACGCCCCAGGGCGCGCGCATTGCCATCGTGGGCGGCCGCGAGGTGCTGAACTTCTGTGCGAACAACTACCTGGGCCTGGCGAACGACCCGCGGGTCGTCGCCGCCGCGCGGGACAGCTACGAGCGCTGGGGATACGGGCTCAGTTCCGTCCGCTTCATCTGCGGCACCCAGGAGCTCCACAAACAACTGGAGGCCAGGCTCAGCGAGTTCCTCGGCACCGAGGGCACGGTCCTCTACAACTCCTGCTTCGACGCCAACGGCGGCCTGTTCGAGGCGCTTCTGGGGGCCGAGGACGCCATCCTGAGCGATCAGCTCAACCACGCAAGCATCATTGACGGCATCCGGCTGTGCAAGGCGCAGCGCTTCCGCTACGGCAACCGTGACATGGCCGACCTGGAGCAGAAGCTGAAGGACGCCTCAAGTGCGCGCTTCCGCATGATCGCCACCGACGGCGCCTTCTCCATGGACGGCACCCTCGCCCCGTTGGCCGACATCTGCGAGCTGGCGGACCGCTACGATGCCCTGGTCATGATAGACGATTCGCACGCCACAGGGTTCGTGGGCAAGACCGGGCGGGGCACCCACGAGTATCACGGCGTCATGGGCCGCGTGGACGTCCTGACAGGCACGCTGGGCAAGGCGCTGGGCGGCGCCAGCGGAGGGTTCACCAGCGGGCGCAAGGAGATCGTCGAGATGCTGCGCCAGCGCTCGCGTCCCTACCTGTTCTCCAACACGCTCGTGCCGGCCATCGCGGCCACCTCGCTGGTGGTGCTGGACATCCTGTCGGGCTCCACGGAGCTGCGCGACAAGCTGGAGGCCAACACGCGCACGTTCCGGGAGGGCATGAGGGTGCGTGGGTTCGACATCCCCGAGGGCGACCATCCCATCGTGCCCATCATGCTCGGGGACGCGGCCCTGGCCACGCAGATGGCGGCGATGATGCTGGAGGAGGGGGTCTACGTCATCGGCTTCAGCTACCCCGTGGTGCCCAGGGGGAAGGCGCGCATCCGGGTGCAGTTGTCGGCGGCGCACGAACCCGAGGACATCGAGTTCGCCATGGACGCCTTCGCCCGCGTGCAGAAGGCCTGCGCCGGGCAGGGCTGACTCAAGCGGCAGGGCCATTCAATTGTGGGTGGATTCTTCCGATAACTCCTTGTAGAGGCTACTCAAGCAAGGAGGTATCGCACGATGGGTGAGGCGCAGGGCGGACAGTTCGAGCGGTTTTTGAGGTCCCGAGCGCCCT
>DAOVRD010000371.1 GCA_030628375.1 Planctomycetota bacterium | reverse complement strand
TGGCACTTCGACTACGAGCAGCACTACAACCTCAAGCGGGCGTTCCGGCGCACGAGCTTCCTGGTCACGCGCGTCCTGGGCAACGTGGGATGCAGCGGCCGGACGCCGCTGCTCGAGCGCTTCTCGAGTCCGGGAGCCGCCGACGAGGCCGATCGGCGCTGGCTCGACGGCTTCTACCGGGACGAGCCGCAGGAGTTCGACGATCCCTACCGGTCCTTCGGCTGGTGAGGGGACGGCCGGGGAGGACTGGCGACGATGAAGCTGCCACGTGACCTGATCGGCCGGAACTGCGGGCGGCTCGACCTGGCGCTGCCGGAGGCCGGCCCGCTTGCGAAGCTGGAGCCCAACGCGGAAGCTGCCGACCAGGCTGTGGCGGGGGTGATTGCGTTCCGCCATCTGGGAGTGCACCCGACGCCGGTCGGCCGCGCCGATATTGACTGGAGCGCACCACAGCACGACCACCAGGAGTGGCCCGCTCAGCTCAACCGCTTCTTCCAGATGCCCCCGCTGGCGGCCGCCTGGCAGCAGACCGGGCGACCGGAGTACGCCGAGGCGGCACGCGACTACGTGGCCGACTGGGTGAGGGTCCATCCCTCGCGGGAGGAATGGCGGATCGCATCGTACGACAGTACGCTGAACCTGAGCATCAGGATGCTCCAGTGGTTCACGGCCTTGCCCGCGCTGCTCGACAGCCCTGCGTTCGACGATGCCGTCCTGAAGGCAATGCTCGATTCCTCGCGCGTGCAACTCGACTTCCTGTGCGAGCACCTGTCGTCGCGCACCAACTGGCGCATCGCGGAGGCGGACTCGCTGCTGACCAGCGGCCTCAGGCTCGACGGTCTGCCCGGAGCTGATCGCTGGGAAGCCGTCGGGCTGCAGGTGCTCAACGACGCCTTCCACCGGCAGATACTGCCCGACGGCGCGCACGAGGAGCGCAACCCGAGCTACCACGTCTGGATGACTCAGGTGTTCGAGAAGTACTGGCGCCTCGCCCGGGCGATGCCTGACCTGGGCCTCGTCATGACGACCGGGCCGGTAGCTCGGATGCACGACTATGCGCTCGGGGCGACCCGCCCCAACGGTGCGCTGAACGCCATGCACGACAGTGTGGGGCGGCGGACCGGCGTCGAGCCGAACCGACTGCGCGAGGCCCGGGCTGCGTTCCGCCGCGAGGCGGGCCTGCCCGAGGCGCTTCCGCCAACGTCCCAGTTCTTCCCATGCGCCGGGCAGGCGTTCTGGCGGGACGGCTGGGGCGAGGACGCCACCTACCTTACCTTCGACGCCACCACCTGGGGCGGGGCCCACTGCCACCTGAGCCGTGGCGCCGTGCAGCTCCACGCCGCCGGAAGGTCGCTGCTGGTGGACCCCGGCTATCTGACCTACGAGGCGAGCGACCCCTTCTGCGCCCACGGCAGGTCCACGCGGGCGCACAACACCGTGAACCTGAACGGGTGGAACCAGTCGGAGGCCGACCCCGTCTGCCGCTGCGAGAGCGTGCCCGGCTACGACCTGGCCGCGTCCTGCTACGACGGCGGGTACTGGAGCGGCGAGTACACGTGGAGCTTCAGGCACGGCCACGGAGACGGCCTGTCTGCCTGGCACCACCGGACGATGCTCTGGGTCCGGGGGCGCTTCGTCGCCGTCCTGGACCAGGTGCGGCATGACTATGGCGACCGTCTGCCCTTCCTGGAGAGCAACTGGCAGTTCTGCGAGGGAGAGGTCGAGGCGGATCCGGGCGGCGCCTGGGCGCGGACATGCAACGACGACTCGAACCTCCTCCTGCTGTTCCCGCTGCAGCCCGGCGGGGCCCGCCTGCAGGTGCACGAAGGGGAGAGGGACCCTCTGCGCGGCTGGCTGCCCGGCCGGGGGGAGTATGTGGCGGCCCCGCAGGTCTGCCTGCTGGTTGAGCCCGTCCCGGCGGGGTGGACGGACCTGGCAGCAGTGCTGATCCCGTTCACGGGGGAGCGCCCGCCGGAAGTCGCCGCCGAGGCACCGTCCTCCGGGGGTGTGAACCGGCTCACGCTTCGGTGGGACGACGGGACGGCGGACGAGCTCTTCTGGACCGGCTGCCTGGCACGGGCCGTCGGCGTGCAGGACGATTTCGAGACCGACGCGTCTCTCGTCCACGTGGCGACCGACTCGCACGGTGCAGTCTCCCAGGGACTCGTAGTTGATGGTACGTTCATACGGCCGTTCGCCCCCGGAGTGCGCCCGGCGCCGGAGACCTTCACACTAAAGGAATCTTAGACGGCGGGCCCAGGACAGTGCGGCATGGCCCATGACTCAGGAGGCCGCAGACCAACGGCTTCGTGGAGCGCTTCAACCGGACGGTGCTGGACGAGCTTCTCCGTGCGGCCTTCCGGCAGAAGTATTGCGAATCAGTGGACGCCTTGCAGGAGGACGTCAACACATGGCTGAAGCACTACAATGAAGAGCGGACCCACCAGGGCTACCGCAACATGGGCAAACTGCCGATTGACACCGTCACGGCCTCCGTCCATAATGTCCGCACGGAAGCTTAACGATACACAAATCATGTCCTTAACAAGGTCAAACCTATGGAACAAGCAAAATCTAGCTTGAAGAACTACCCTGCAAGACAATATCCAACAATCGGTGTATGTGGTCTTGATTGTGGCTTATGCCCAAGATACTACACCCAAGGGCCATCGAGATGTCCTGGATGTGGAGGTCCTGATTTCTTTAGTAAACACCCATCATGTTCCTTCATAACTTGTTGCGTTAAGAAAAAGAAACTTGAAGTTTGTGCTGAATGTTCAGACTTCCCGTGTTCTAAGTTCAAAACTCATGAAGAGTATCAACAATTAGAGGAATCGTCTTCTTATCCGTCGTCTAAAGTAGTTATGCTAAACTTAGAGTTTATAAAAGAACATGGGATTACCACATTTATCGACCAGCAGAGAAAGCGAATTAAGTTACTTGAAACAATGATTGACAACTTTGATGATGGCAGATCAAGAAGCTTCTTCTGTAAAGCGGCATGCCTGCATGACTTAACAAGTTTAGAAGGTGCATTGAACGAAGCACTTCAGAAAATCACGACAGACAATATCAAACAGGATGATACAAAAGTCAAAGCGACAATTCTTAAGGAAATCCTCAACCAAGGTACCAACGCTCTGCGCGTGCGTGCGGGCGGTGTGCCCTGACTCTTGGGCAGAAAGCTGTCTGCTGCATTTCGCAGTGTGGCCACGGGTGAGCACACGATGGACAGACTAGAAGAAGGAGCCGCATAACAAGGCGATGAAGCTGACGAGGCGCCGCTGGAGCTGGAGCGCGGCGTGGTGGGCGGCCTGTTGCGCGGTCGGGCTGTGATCGTGGGGGTGGTCAGAGATCGCGCGCCTCGCAGCTTATCGGCAGTGTGGGGCGCTCCACCGCCAGGGAATCCTCATATGTACCGTTATGCTTCTTCCGAAGCAATAGGAATGCTGTTAGGATGGGGGGCTGGAACGCAGCGAAGGCGTAGCCGAAGCGAAGTTCCAGCCCCCGGCGATGACGCGGTCAAGACCCTCCAGGCCTGCGAGAGCATCTACCGGGATGCCGGGCTCTTCGATGGATAGCCTGCCTCAGGCGCCGAGATCGGCCAGCAG
>DAOVRD010000291.1 GCA_030628375.1 Planctomycetota bacterium | reverse complement strand
TGTGACTGACGCTGTGACGCATCACGTCGAGCCCTTCGGGCGACTGAACCGTGACGACCTCGAGGGTCGCGTCTTGCTCCAGTGGCACGTTCAAGTCCAGCAGCACGCCGTCCACGCGCGCGGCCACGGCGTCCCGGGCAAGGCGCTTTCCGATCTGGGCGGCCACTTCTGCGGGAGTGATGCCCGCCGGCTTCTTGATGACACTTCCATCAGGCAGTGTGATTGATATGTTCATCGCAGTTCACCACGATGGCGCGAGGAAAGCACAGGCCGAAGTACCGTGCGAGATGATGGGCATTCCGCCTGGGGCGGACCGACCTCCCCCACAACGGGAAGTCCTGCCGCCCCGGAAAGAGGGGATCACAGATGGCGAGACAACGCTCCGCTCGAATCTGTGAACACGCATTATAGGGCCGCCGGCGGCCTCGTGCAAGCCGCGACAAGCTTGCGTGGCCAGTCGTCAACGGCCCTGCGGAGGGCCCGCCACAACAGACTGGCGGTCCACACGCCGGACCCCGATCAGGCTGCACGCAACGAACGTGATGACGGCGATCCCGGCGGCGGCTACGAACACGGAGCGATAGCCCATGGCCCCCCACAGCCGTCCGCCCAGCATGGCAATCGGAATGCTGACGGCATGATCAATGGTGACGCCGAGCCCCAAAGTCGCCGTTATGTCCCGCCTGGACTCCGCAATGCGAAAAAGGTAAACGGTCCGGGCCATTTGAACGGGGAACAGCAACTGGTCCACGACGAACGCGCCACAGACGACCAGCAACGCCGCCGAGGCTGGGAACGTGTCCTGCGCAAATCCGTACGCCAGGCACACGCAGAGCAGCAACACGGCGTCGGCCATCAGGACGACCCGCACGCCGATCCGGTCCACCAGCCGCCCCACCCAGGGCACCAGCAGCACCGTCAGCACGGTGGCCACGATCCGCAGCTTGGCGAAAGTCTGCGGAGGCTGACTGAATATGCGTATCAACACCCACGGGCCGAAGGTGATGAACACCTGCTTCCGCGCGCCGAACAAGGCACTCAGCAGATAGAACAGCCAGTATCGCTTCTTGAAAACGAACTTGGGCCGCGGCCCGCGATGAATCTCAGGCATGACGCGCTTCAGCCCCAGCAAGAACAGGGCGGCGACGACAGCAGCGCCGGCGCCCAGCAAGAACGCCGTGGGATAGCGATGGGGGAAGACGGTGAAGTTCAGCCAGACGAGGCCGTATCCCACAATGGCCGCCAGGGCGCGGACGGCGGCCAGCTTGCCCAGATCCCCCCCCGTACGCCCCTCCCCGGCCAGCCGCAGCGCCAGGGACTGGTTGGCCGGCATCATCAGGTGCGCGCCGGCACTCCAGACGACGGTGAAGACCAGCATCTGGACATACTGGTGCCCCTGGCCGGCAAACGCCGCCAGCCCGACCATTCCCGCTCCGACCAGCCCGGCCGCTACGAGGGTCAGGTTGACCTCGCCGACGAAGAACAGCGCCCCCGCCAGGATGGCAACCATGAAGCCGGGGAACTCCCGCGGCAGCTCCAGGTCCCCCCGCTGCTCAGCCGTAATGTGAAAGGTGTGGTCGAGGTAGTTGTTGTAGCTGGTGTCGAAGATGCCACCCGCTGCACCGAGAAGACACACGGCAGCAACGAACAACACTATGGCCCGCTTATGCTCCATCCACCCAACTCCACATATCCCGGACTCCGCAGAACGGCCAGGGGAGAACTCTATCACAGTGGCGCGAGGCGGACAACGTAACCGGGGCAGCGCTGCCGCGGCGGATTCGCCTTGCAGGCGGAGCGCGCCGAAGGTATAAGCTCACAGGGCGGGACACGTTCCGCCCCCCACGGGACCTGCGGTCCTATAGCGTCACAACGCCTCCAATCCGGAGATCCCGGAGGAGGAAAGGAGACGATAGAATGGCCCATTTCATTCTCCTCATGTTCGCCGTCCTGCTCTTGGCGTTCTGTCCGGCGGCGCGGGGCGCGGCCGCGGGCGTGGACCTCGCAGCACTGGAGGACTGGGACATCGTGGTGGCAGAAGACGCCCTTCCCAGCGAGCAGTACGCCGCCGAGGAGTTGCAGACGCACTTCCAACTGGCCGCGGGCCTCCGGCTGCCGATAGTCCACACGGCGGACCGGCCCGGCCGTCACGTGTTCGTCGGCGCCGGCGACGCCATGAGGTCCAGCCCCGTCGGTTTCGACGCCGGCGGCATGGGTGCGGAGGACTTGCGGATTGTCGTTCGGGACGAGAACATCGCAATCGCCGGCGGCCGCCCGCGCGGCACGCTCTACGGCGTCTACACGTTCCTGGAAGACTACCTCGGGGTTCGGTTTCTCACGGCCGACCACACCCACGTGCCCAGGCTCGGCGCGGCGCACGTCGTTGGGCCGCTGGACCGCTCCTACCACCCTCCCCTGGCGTTCCGCTGGGCGTTCTACGGGGAGAACCGTGCCAGCCCCGCCTTCGCCACGCGCCTGCGGAACAATACCATCACCGACGAGGCCCGGCTGGGCGGCCGGACGCCGATGGGCCTCGTAAGCCATTCGTTCGGTCGCCAGATTCCCGCGCAGAGGTACGCCAAGGAGCACCCGGAGTACTTCGCGCTGCGGAACGGGAAGCGCCTCGCACCGGTAGAGAACGACTGGCACGGAACGGAGCCGTGCCTGACCAACCCGGACGTGCTCCGCATCGTCACGGAGAGCGTGCTGAAGGAACTGGCCGAGCATCCCGACAGAGGCAACATCTCCGTCAGCCAGAACGACAACGACAAGTACTGCCAGTGCGAGAAGTGCCGGGCCATAGACGAACGCGAGGGCACGCCGATGGGGTCGCTGCTGACGTTCGTCAACGCCGTGGCCGACCAGGTGGCAGAAAAGCATCCCGACGTGATGGTGGGGACCCTCAGCTACTGGTACAGCCGCAAACCGCCCAAGACCGTCAGACCGCGTCCCAACGTGCAGATCCAGCTCTGTAGCATCGAGTGCTGCATGATGCATCCCATCAACGACCTCCGCTGCCCGAACAACGTCGAGTTCAGCCTGGACATGGCCGAGTGGGGCCAGATCTGCGACAACATATCCATCTGGAACTACAATACGAACTTCCGGAACTACCTTCTTCCCTGCCCCAACTTGCGTGTGATCGAGCCGAACATCCGCTACTTCGTCGAGAACAACGCCAGGGGCATCTTCATGCAGGCGGCGGGCAACGCGCGAGGTGCCGAACTGTCGGACCTGCGAAACTACATGCTCAGCAACTTGCTGTGGGACCCGACACGCAGCGGCCAGCACTTGATGGACGAGTTCCTCGACCTGCACTACGGCCCGGCAGCGGGACCGATCCGCCGTTTCATCAATCTCGTGCACGACAACGCGGCAAGCGAGGGCCTGCACCACAACTGCTTCGGGCGGGCGGCCGACTACGGCGTGGACGAGTCCATCGCCCAGGCGGGCCTGGATGCATTCGCCGAAGCCATGGAGCTGGCAGAGGACCAGGCCGTGCGCTCCCGCGTCGAGAAGGCGTCCATATGCGCGTACAGGGCCGCAATCGAGCCCGTCTGGTATCTGGAAGACAAGCCGGACCCGGACCTGGCCCGGCGAATGCGGCCGCTGGCGAAGCGGTTCCTCCAGCTATGCGAGAAGCACGGCGTAACCCATGCGTGGGAGCGCGGCAACATCGAGGAGGCCCGCCAACGCCTCCGCACCATCCTCGACCTGAAGTAGCGCAGCCGCCCTCGGCTGCGGCGGCGAGAATGGCCAGAACTCAGGCGAGGGCGCCTGAGCTACATGGGGCTACGTCGAATGCGAATGTAGCGCAGCCGCCCTCGGCTGCGGCGGCGGGAATGGCCAGAACTCAGGCGAGGGCGCCTGAGCTACATGCGGCCGGGCTCGCCCGCTTCTCCCAGCGTGAAGTCCAGGACGAGGCCCAGTTGCTTGTAGTAGCGTGCCCGTCCCTTCTGGTCCTGCTGCTGAATCCGGCTGGCAATGGCCAGAGCCTCTTCGATCTTCTCCGCCGGCACGACCATGACGCCGTCCCCGTCCGCCACCACCAGGTCCCCGGGGCGGACGTAGACGCCGCCGCACTGTACGGGCACCTGGAAGGCGTCCACCACCACGCGGTTGGGCTGGGTGCCGCGCGAGACCCCGCGGCAGTAGACGGGCACCTTCTGTTTGATCAGCTCATCGGTGTCGCGCGCCCCGCTGTTGCTGACGACCCCCACCGCGCCCCGCGCCAGCCACGACATCGAGTTGCTTGAGCCGATGAAGCCGGTGTCCCGGGTGTTCGTGCCGTCGAAGACGATCACATCGCCGGGCTGGAGTTCGTCGGCCCACCTGAGCTGAGCGCCGTACCACTGCGCTTTCTGCTCGAGGAAATCCTCCACACTGTGCGCGACGATGGCGCGGTTCGCCGGGACGTAGCGCACCGTGTAGGCGAAGCCCACGACGCAATGCGCGAAGTCCTCGATGTCCCGCCACAGTGGGCGGATCTCCGGCTTCATCAGGCCCCTGTCGAACAGCCCCAATGCATCAACGGCGTCGTGCCAGTCCGTCACTCGAACGCCTTTGCAGCGCTCCAGCAGTGCCAGCCGTTCCTCCGGATTCATCAGCAACGCTCCTTTCAGTCTCCCGATCCCGCTTCCAGGTCCTGCGGATTCTAAGTGAAAAACCGCCTATATGAAAGGTGCGTGGTCCCAATCCCTTTGGGCGGGCGAGACGCCCGCCCTACCCATGAAGGGGCGATCCTTCTCAACGGTGACCTTGCATTTGGCAGCAGCCGCCGGGGGCCGTCAAAGGAAGCGCTTGAACGGCCGCCGGATGCGTGAGATGATATCGGCCACGTTCGTTCCGGTTCACGTTCCGCTCCGCTGAACCAGCAGCAACGGAGGCACACGATGTCCTATCGGTTGTTCCCGCGGCCACGCAAGGTCCGTTTCGGCAAGGAGCTTCTCGACTTCACGAAGTCCGCCTGGATCAAGGTTGAGCCCGGCCTGTCACCGCGTCTGAAGAAGCACGTAATGGCGTTGGCAGAAGGCCTGGCGGGGGTCTTTCCGTCGCGGCTGCGCGTGACGGCAGGCGATCCCCGGCTCGGGCACGTCTTCCTCTCGCTGGGGCTGGACAAGGCCGACACGGTTTCCGGAGGCTACACGCTGTCTGCCGACGGGAATGGGATCCTGCTGACGGCTGCCGACGAACCCGGGCTGTATTACGGCCTTCAGACCCTGGGGCAACTCGTGCGCCAGACGGGGGCGCGGGTCCCGGCGTTCAAGATAGT
>DAOVRD010000119.1 GCA_030628375.1 Planctomycetota bacterium | reverse complement strand
GGGCATGAGCCGCTGTTCCTCGAATACGTGGGACCGGGGATGGCCGATGCGGAGGCCCACGGCCAGATATTCGCCTCCCCGAGCCCTGACGTGATACTGGCGGCCGTCAGGTCCGTGTCCGCCGGCAAGGGAGTCATGTTGCTCTACAACAATTATGAGGGCGACCGACTCAACTTCGACATGGCGCAGGACATGGCGAGGGACGAGGGAATCGAAGTGGTGACCGTTCTCATCAACGATGAGGTCGCATCGGCCCCCCGAGGCGAGGAGGCCCAGAGACGAGGCACGACGGCCGATCACGTGGTGATCAAGATTGCCGGCGCGGTGGCAGAGACGAAGGCTCCCCTGGATGAGGTCGTCCGGGTCACCAGAAAGGCCGTTTCCTGGGCCAGGTCCCTTGGCGTGGGCCTCAGCTCGTGCACGTTGCCGGCTACCGGGAAGGAGATCTTCGAAATGGCCGACGACGAAATGGAGATTGGAATGGGCCTTCACGGCGAGCCAGGGGTCGAGCGCATAAAGCTTCTGCCGGCGGATGAGACGGTGGAGAGAATGCTGCCACGGATCATCGAAGACCTGCCATACAAAGATGGCGATGACGTAATCCTCGTAATCAACGGTTACGGCGGGTCAACCCGCATGGAGATGTTTATCGTCAACCGCAAACTGCGGGCAATGCTTTCGGAAACCGGCATCAAGGTGCACGCCACGGAGATCGGCGAGTTCTGCACATCCCAGGAGATGAAGGGGATATCTGTCACGCTGGTGAAGGTTGACGACGAATTGAAGAGATACTTCGACATGCCCTGCCTGTCTCCTTTCTATGTCAAGTCCTGACGCACCTGCGAGCAGCTTGATCGTGGAAACACTGGACGTCCGCTACTGGCGACGAGCGCTGCTTGACCTCGCGCAGGCAGTAGAAGAGGAGAAGGAACGCCTGTGCGAGTTGGACGGCGCTATCGGCGACGGGGACCATGGCACCAGCATGGCTATGGGTTTCAGGCTGGTCGCGGCGAGGCTGGCGTCGGACGATTTCGCCGACATAGGGGCCCTCTTGCGCATGACGGGGACCACGTTGGTCAGTTCGGTCGGTGGAGTCACGGGGATCGTGTTTGGCACCCTCTTCACGGGTGCGGGGAAGGCGGCGGAGGGCAAGACGGAAACGGGCACTGCGGAACTTGCCGAGATGTTCGCCGCCGGGCTGCAAGCCGTGCAGCTCAGGGGGAAGGCAAAGCCGGGCGACAAGAGCATGGTGGATGCGCTCGCCCCCGCAGCAGAGGCGCTCCGAGAGGCCGACGAAAAGGGCTTGAGCGTGCAAGAAGCACTGGACCTGGCCCACAGGTCGGCCCGCGAGGGCATGGAGCGAACCCGTGAAATGAGGGCACGGGTGGGGCGGGCGCGATACCAGGGAGAGAAGGCCGTCGGGCACATTGACCCGGGGGCCGCTTCCGTAGCCGTCATCCTGGCAAGTCTGGCCAGAACCGCTGCTGAGCCGCCTTGGGGCTAGTGGAGCTTCAACATCGAACTTTCGGGTAAGGCCATTTCAGCCTTGTGAAGTAAGGGCACGGCCCGCCGTGCCCCTACGAAAGCGGAGGGGCCGGGGCGCTTTCGCATTACCTGTCGAAAGGCGGCTCGCAGGCTTGGGAAGCGTGGACTACGCCTTGCCGGCGCAGCCGAAAACGTTCATAAGCCGCCTGGCCTCCGCGGCGACAGCCTGGTGTGCTGATCGAAGTAGCTCGGGGTAGTTGAACGACTCGGGGTTCTGCTCAAGCAGGCTCGCGACGCATTCCCCGGCCGCCCTGACCAGGCTGGTGTTGATGTTGACCTTCCTCATGCCCCTTTCGATGGCGTTGCGGAAGTCTTGATCGGAAAGGCCGGAGCCGCCGTGAAGCACCAGAGGAATGTCTGTCCGCTCGGCTATCGCTTCTATCCGCTCCAGGTCCAGCTCCGGCTTCCCCTTGTATAATCCGTGCGTGTTGCCGACGGACACGGCCAGGGCATCCACTTCGGTCTCCCGGGCGAACCTCTCGGCCTCCTCGATCTGCGTGAAGTAACGGGGGTCCACCTCCGAGCTGACGAGCGTGGCGCTCCCAATCGCCTCGGAACCCTTGACAGAACCGATCTCCGATTCGACGCTGACGTTGAGGGGCCTGCAGAGCCGGGCCACTTCTCGTGTCTGCGCCACATTCTCCTCGTATGGATCGGCCGAACGGTCAAGCATGACGGACGTGCAGCCGGCCTTCACCGCCCTTGCCACCGTCTCCCAACGGGTGGCATGGTCCAGATGCACTGCCACCGGCACGGAGGAACGCTCGGCCAACCGGCACAGCGAAGGAATTAACAGCTCCATGTCGAAGTAGCGGAGGTACCCTTCCAGCACCATGAGGATCAGCGGCGACTTCTCCTGCTCGGCGGCGCCTGTGATGGCCATGGCATACTCGGCGTTGACGACGTCGAAGGCTCCTACTGCGTAGGCTCCTTCTTGCGCAGCGTCCAAGAGTTCAGTCAGATTCACCAATGCCAATTCCCGTTCTCCTTTCCTTGTCGCCGCAATTCTAACACAAGAACGGCGAGAAATCAGCGGAGTGCTTGCCTCTCTGGCACTCCGCAGAATGCGAGGCGGTTGACAGGGGGACCGGGGCGTAGTATGCATATGCGCATCATCGAGGCGGGGCTGAGACTGCCAGGCGTGGCGGGGGCGCGACGTGCAGGACGTGTGACGCCATGGCCCCTGCGGCCGCGCCGCCAAAGCTGATGTGCCTGGTCCCAATGCTCGCGCTAGGCGAGCGCGATTCCGGGGGGGGAAGAGAGATGCAGAACCTTCGCTTTGCGTTCTTCGGAGCCGGCTTCTGGGCGCGCTTCCAGATGGCCGCCTGGCGGGAACTGGCGGGCGCCGAGTGCGTCGCGCTGTTTAACCGCACACGCGCCAAGGGCGAGGCGTTTGCCCGGGACTTCGGCATTCCGAACGTGTACGACGATCCCGAGGAGCTGCTTCAGCGCGAGCAGGTGGACTTCGTAGACCTCTGCACCAATCCCTTCACCTTGCCCGATTTCGTCAAGCTGATGGCCCATCATAAGGTGCCCGTCATCAGCCAGAAGCCGATGGCTCCCTCGGTGGCCATCGGGGAGGAGCTTGTCAGGGCGTGCGCGGAGGCGGGCGTCCCCTACTACGTTCACGAGAACTGGCGCTGGCAGCCCCAGCTCCGGCAACTGAAGTCCGTCCTCGATTCGGGCGACATCGGCACGCCGTTCCGCGCCCGCATCACGATGGTCTCGGGTTTCCCCGTCTTCATCAACGAACCCACGTTGAATGACCTGGAGGACTTCATACTCACCGACATGGGGACCCACATCCTGGACATCGTGCGCTTCTACTTCGGAGAGCCGGACCGCGTCTACTGCCAGATCCACCAGATCCATCCGAATATCAAAGGCGAGGACGTGGCCACCGTGATGCTGCTGGCGAACGGTGGGAGGACGACCGTCACGTGCGAAATGGGTTATCCCGAGAACTATTACGAGCAAGACGTCTTCCCGCAGACCCTCGTGTTCGTCGAGGGCGACAAGGGCACGGCGGAAGTCGGCGGCGACTATTGGGTGAGGGTCACGACGAGCGACGGCACCCACTCCAAGCGATACCCGCCGATCAGTTACGACTGGTCTGACCCGGACCACCTCGTCGTGCAGGCAAGCATCGTTCCCTGCCACGACAGCTTCCTGCGGGCGTTCAGGGGTGAAGGCGAAGCCGAGACAACGGGCGAGGACAACCTGAAGACGCTGAAGCTTGTGCACGCGTGCTACGACTCGGCCCGCTCGGGACAGGTGATTCGTCTGCGCTCGGCCGGGAAGGAGGAAACGTGAGCGGCGAGGAGTGCGTTATCGGTATTGACGCGGGCACCTCGGTCGTCAAGGCCGTGGCATTCGACCACGCGGGCAACGAAGTCTGCAGCGACGAGACGCCGTTCGAGCCGCACCGCCCGCATGCGCTGTGGGTCGAGCAGAACATGGATGATCTCTGGGCAACCGTAAGGGAGTGCACTGCATCGCTCGCGGCCAGGCTTGCCGATGAGGGACGAAGGATCAGCGGCATCGGTATTACTTCGACGGGCGACGGCACCTTTCTGATAAACGCACAGGGCGAGCCCGTGCGCAACGGCATCCTCTGGTGTGACGGTCGTTCCGGCGAGATCGTCGAGAAGTGGCACGCGGAGGGGATCGCCAGGGCGGCCTTTGGCATATGTGGCACCTCGATCTTCACCGGGTCGCAGGCAGCCCAACTTGCCTGGCTGCGGGAGCACGAGCCCGAAGCGCTGGAGAGCGCCGCGACCATCTGCCACGCCAAGGACTGGCTCTTCTTCAAGCTGACCGGCAAGAGGACGACCGACGAGACCGATGAATCGCTGACCATGCTGCGCATGGCGACGCGGCAATACGACGAGGAACTCTTCCGAATATTCGGAATCGAGGACTTGTTTCCCAAGTTCCCGCCCGTTCTTCCCAGCGAGGAGAACAGCGCGGGCATCCGGCCGGACGTCGCGGAGGGCCTGGGCCTGCCAGCCGATCTCGCGGTTGTCTCCGGGCCGATGGACGTGGCCGCCTGCGCGTTGGGCACGGGCGCCATTGATCACGGCCAGGCATCCACCGTGTTGGGCACGGCGGGCATTCACCAGGTCATCATGGACAGGCCGATTCTGGAGCCGGTGATGGTCGGCATGACGCTCTGCCACGGCGTCAAGGGACGCTGGATGCGCATGTTGGCGGCGATGACGGCGACCCCCAACCTCGACTGGTTCCTGGAGCAGATGGGCGCGCCCCTGGTGGCCGAGGCAAAGGGCGGGGACATCTACGTCCATCTGGAAGAATTGATCGGCGAGGTACCCGCCGGCTGCGAGGGCGTGATGTATCACCCGTACCTCTTCCCCGGTGGGGAACGCGGTCCCTTCGTCAAGCCGAGCGCACGCGCCAGCTTTACGGGGCTGAACCTGAACCATTCGCTCAAGCACCTGCTGCGCGCGGTCTACGAGGGCGTCGCCCTGGCGACGCTGGATTGCTATCGGCACATGCCCGTCGAACCGGACTCCGTGCTGCTGTCCGGCGGCGGGGCCAAGAGCGACGCGTGGTGCCAGATCGTGTCCGACTGCCTGGGGAAGCCGGTCAGTGTCCCGGAGGGCTCCCAGTTCGGCGCCAAAGGCGCGATGATCAACGCCGGCATTGCCATCGGGCTGTACGACGACGCCCATGACGCCGTGAAACAGACCGTGCGGATGGCCCGTTTCTTCGAGCCGAATGCGGAGAACACCGCACTATATCAGGAGCTTTACGAAGTCTACAGACTGTTGGCCCAGCGGCAGATGGACCTGTGGGATATGCGTGCCCGCATCCTGAAGGAGAAGACCTAGCTCATGGGAACCAGTCACGAGGCGCTCAAGCACAGCATCATCGAGACGTGCCTTCGGCTCGAAGCAGCGGGTTACTTCGTCAGCACCTGGGGCAACGTCAGTGCCCGCGTGCCGGAAGGCTTCATCGTCACGCCCAGCAGGATTCAGTACGACCTGATGACGCCGGACGACCTCGTCACGGTGTCGCCCGAGGGCGCCGTGCTCGACGGCCGGCGCCTGCCTTCCTCGGAGGCCGAGGTCCACCGGCTTGTGCTGAACGCGCGGGACGATGTCGGCGCCGTGATCCACAGCCATTCCTCCTGTGCCACGGCCGTCGCATGCCTTCAGAGGCCCATTCCTCCCTTCGTCGAGGACCTGGCGCAAATAGTCGGCGGCGCCATCAACTGCACCCGCTACGTGCCCGGCAGCCATCACAGTGAACTGGCGGAGGAAGTCGTGGCGCGGCTGGGCGAGGTCAACGCCGTCCTCCTGGCCAACCATGGCGTGCTGTGCTGCGGCCGTGACCTGGCTGAGGCGTTCGTTACGTCCCAGATCGTGGAGAGGGCCGCATTCATGATGCTCAGCGCAGCCAGCATTGGCCCCGTGACCGTCATCCCCCCGCAGGAGGTGGAGGCGGAGCGGCACCGGTTCCTCTACAAGTACGGCACGAAGGACGACTTCGATGAAGCCGAGTGACCGCAAGGAAAGGAGCATCGGATGGACGCCCATCTGGGAATGAACATGATCTACGCCACAAAGCGTTGGCCCGAACCCGACGTGTGGGGCCGGCAGATAGGCGAGCGATGGGGCCTGAAGTACGTGCAGTTCGTCTTCGACCTTCTGGACCCGCGCACCGTTCCGGACGCGCGGACGAAGTACTGCGAAGAAGTGAGAAAAGCCGCCGCCAGGTACCGCTTCCAGGTGCACAACTGCTTCATCGGTGTTGCCGCCTACACCTACAACTACCTTCTCCATCCCTTCGCCGAGATGCGCCAGGACGCACTGGACTGGTGCGAGAAGGCGTCCCTCTGTTCTCAAGAGATGGAATCAAGGGGCGTCGGCGGGCCGATAGCGGCGGCCAGCATGCGCGACTACACCGATCCTGCGAAGCGCGATTGGCTTCTAGACACGCTCGTTGAGGGCATCCGGGAGTTCGCACGCATTGCGGCCGCACACGGTCAGGACTTCGTGCTGTGGGAGCCGTCGCCGGTCGGCAGGGAGATGGGGACCAGCATTGACACGGTGAAGGACCTCTACGAGCGCTTCAACGCCGATTCGCCCATCCCCGTGCACCTCCAGATAGACGTGGGACACTGGTGCGGATACGAGCAGCAGGGCAAGGACGCAGACCTCGACGCGTGGCTCGCGGAGCTGGGGCAGTTCTCCCCCGTGATGCACCTCCAGCAGATGGACGGCCAGGCCGACTGCCACTGGAGCTTCTCCAAGGAGAAGAATGCCCAGGGCGTCATTGACATGGGAAAGGTCCTCGAGACGCTCGACAAGAGCGGCTGCAAGGAAGTCTACATGTTCCCCGAGCTGGCCTTCCCCTACGAGATGGACGAGTCGCAGGTGCTTGCGGAGATGGACGAGAGCGTCGAGTACCTCAAGCGGTTCTTCTGAGCAATGCCGTCATGCTTCGGGCGTCCGTGAACGCATGCTTGCCGTCTTTGCTCCCGCGTTGTAGAATCGGGCCGCGCTGCTGACCGTTTTGACCTCACATTGCCGCACAGCATATGGGATTGTCATATACCACCAATCGGGGGCTGTTCTCGGATCACTACCTCGCCACCCGCCTGCCGGAACTGGCGGAGTGGGAGGGTGATTACGGCCCGCTGCGCACCCGGCTGTCGGCCCTGTTGAGCGAGAAGGCCGACGCTCTGCCCACCCTGAGCGAGGCGCAGACGGAGCAGCAGTTCATCCGACCCGTGCTCAACGCTTTCGGCTGGAGCTACGAGACCCAGGTCAAGTTCCGCGCGCTTGGCAGGGACTACCGCCCCGATTACGCCCTGTTCCTCTCGGATGAGCAGCAACGCGCGGCCCGCAGTACCGTCTCCTCCCGCGAAGAGCCCTGCGGGCGTCCCTACCTGGAGAAGGTGGTCGCCCTGGCGGAGGCCAAGTACTGGGAACGTCCCCTGGAGGAGCGCCGGGCAGACGACGCCCGTGACCGCCCGCCCGACCGCGGCCGGTCTCCCCACTTCCAGATTATTGACTACCTGCGCGACTCCGGCGTGCGGTGGGGCATCCTGACCAATGGCCGCACCTGGCGCCTCTACCTGACCGGCACTGAGACATCGGAAATCCTTTACTACGAGGCTAACCTCGGGGGCATACTCGAATCCGGCGATTCCGATGAGTTCAAACGCTTCTGCCTGTTCTTCCGCGCGGAAGCTTTCGCGCCGGACGAGCAGGGCCGATGTTTCCTGGACCGACTGCGCCAGGAGAGCCAGCAGTACGCCACGCAGGTGGAGGATAGCTTGAAGGAGCGGGTCTTCGAGTCCGTCGTGCCCGCCATCGCCGAGGGCTTCCTGGGCTACCTGCGCGAGCAGAAAGGCATCGAAGTCGGCCCCGACGACCGCGGAACGCTGGACCGCATCTACGGCGGGACGCTCCTTCTGCTTTATCGGCTCTTCTTCCTGCTCTACGCCGAGGCCCGCGACCTCGTCGCCGTGGGCGATGGCGCCGGCTATCGCGCCAGAAGCCTGGGGCACCTGAAGGAGGAGATCTTCCGTGCCGTACGCGACGGCGTCGCGCTCGGCACGACCTCCACCGACTGGTGGGACGACCTGCGGAACCTGTTCCGAATCATCAACCGCGGCGACGCGGGGCTGAACGTCCCCCGCTACAACGGCGGCTTGTTCGCCCCGGACGGATTCGGCGACCTGGACATGCAGCCCGCCGCCGAATTCCTGGAAGAGAACGCCATTGCGGACAGGCACCTTGCCGAGGCCATCAATCTCCTCACACGCCACGCTGAACCCGAAGACGACTACAGCCGCGCCGAGTTCATAGACTTCCGCGACCTCGGCGTCCGGCACCTGGGATCGGTCTACGAGGGGCTGCTCGAGTTCAGACTCAACATCGCCGACACGCACCTGGTCAAGGCCAGCGTCAAGGGCAAGCCGGTCTGGAAACCGGCCGATGACCCGACCAAGGCCGACAAGAAGCCGGGCGACCTCTACCTGACCAACGATAAGCGCGAGCGCAAGGCCACCGGCTCCTATTACACACCGGACTACATCGTCCGCTACATCGTCGAGAACACCGTCGGCCCCCAGATTGACCGGATCGAGCGCGAACACGAACTCGCGCGGGAAATAGGGCGGCCGAAGCGCAAACGCCGACCGTGGCACGAGATCCTGGACGAGGTGCTGGAGGGCAAGCCGGAAGGTCAAGCCCGCGCAGCAAGGGGGCTGTGGGAGGGTGTCAAGTCGGACGGCGGGCGCCGGGAGTTCCTCTTGAACGAGCTCGACGGCGTCCAGCCGGAACACCGCTACGATCCGCCCACGCGGGTGCTCGAGCTGAAGGTGCTGGACCCCGCCCTGGGGAGTGGTCACTTCCTGGTCGGCGCGCTCGACTACATGACCACACGCCTGGCGGCCATGCTGAACGAGTACGCCGACTCGCCGGTCTTCGAGCGCATACGCGATGATCGCCGCAAAATCGTGGAGTCCCTGAAGAAGCAGGCCATCGAGGCCGACGAGCAGAAGCTTACCGACGAGAACCTGCTGCGGCGCATGATCATGAAGCGCTGCCTCTACGGCGTGGACTTGAATCCGCTGGCCGTGGAGCTTTCCAAGCTCAGTCTCTGGCTGCACGCCTTCACCGCCGGGGCGCCGCTCTCCTTCCTGGACCACCACGTCAAGTGCGGCAACAGCCTTATCGGGTCGAAGCTGGAGGATCTGAGGCGGGAGGTGCGGAAAGCGGGTGGCCTGTGGAGCCTGCCGCTGGGGCCGCTGGAGCGGGCCGTGCAGCACATGCTGACGGTGTCGGAGCTATCGGACGCCAGCTTCGAGGACGTCGAGCGCAGCCGCGAGGAGTACTGGCACGCCGACCGGCGGGTGGAGGGCTACCGGGCCATGCTTGACAGCCTGACGGCCATTCACTTCGGCTTGCGGGAGGCAATCAACGTCGTCGAGTTCGGGCACGACATCGACCTGGAGCGCTACCGGGAATCGCTGGCGGGGATGGACGAGGACTGGCGCGAGATCCTCGAGAAGGCGCGCCGCATCGCCCGCGACAGGCGCTTCTTCCACTGGGAGGTCGAATTTCCGGAGGTCTTCTTCGAGCGGCGAGGGCAGGGAGTCGAGGAGAAGCGAGACGCCGGCTTCCATGCTGTTGTCGGAAACCCACCCTACGGGTCCAAACAGATTCTTCACGAAGAAGCCAAGAAGTGGCTTAGGTCCAAGTCCATATCGTTCGGCAGTTCTGACATCGCCGAGGCTTTTGTCTCCATCGCGTTCTCGGTGTTGAGGCCAATGGGCCATTGGGGCTTCATTGTACCCAAACCGCTCACCTATATAACGTCGTGGTCGAGCATCCGAGAGTTCTTGGCTGGTAAGGACATCATCGCCGTCGCCGACGTTAGGCGCGCTTTTCCAGACGTACTCCTTGAGCAGGCCGTGATTTGTGCTAGGAACTCTGTTCCGAGTAGATTTGTCTCCGTAGCCGCCCTTGTAAATGGAGTTGTGGCCCTACAGGGCGACGTACAGCAAGCATATTTGACGGTCCGCCTCTTCCCACTCTATCTGTTCGGAGCCACCAAACGGATTGCAGAGAAGCTAGAGGCGGGCAGTCAGCGGCTGGCAGATAGGTGGTGTGTGTGGGCCGGAATAGGCGGTGTTACTCGTAGGATACGGTGTGCCCCACCTGGTAAGCCCATCATCCGCGGTGCCTCGGTAGGTCGCTATTCGTTCGTAGGAGAGCCCGGATACATCTCTGGAGAGTACCTGACAGCGCGAGATTGTGAAGAACATTCTGTTGAAAGAGCTGTCTGCCAGGACATAGTCGCCCATGTCACTACGCCCGTGCCGCACATTGTGTTGGCGAGTACGGTCGCGGGCCCTGGAGTTTACACGCACGAAACCGTCGTGAACTTCACGCCGCGCGATTCTCGCACTCAGTCTTGCGGATACCTGTGTGCACTCCTCAATGGCCGACTGGTAGCGTGGTACACATACAACGTTACATTCAACCGGGCAATCAGAACCATGCATTTTCGTCCCGGATATGCGGACTTCACACCGCTACCCCACGTCAACCTTGATGAAGGCGAACGCGCTCGGGGCCAAGCAGTCGAGCGTTTGCTGGAAACGTGGGATGCTGGCCAAACACCTAAGACGATGGGCAAAGTGTCACGTGCGTCCTCTGACATCTTATACGCCTGTCTGGCATTCTTGGCCGAGCAGATGATGGAGATGCACAAGGAGAAACAGACCCTCTGCGAGTCCATCCGCACGGCCTTCCTCAACTGCGGCGTGGACCCCGACCACCTCTCCAGCCTCCGCGTCACCCAGAGCATCCGCGACTACGTTGCCAGGGCGCGCGAGACAAGCCGCCCGACCGCCAGGCAGCGCCGCATGCGCACCTACGCCGAACAGGCAGAGCGGGCATTCGGTTGCTCGCTGGACGACCTCTACGAGAACGAGAAAAACAAGCACAGCTTCGAGGATATGCCTCGGCTGGGCTTCGAGCGGTTCAAGTGGCTGGCCGCCCTGCGCGGCGCCGACCCGGCGCTCCTGGACGAAGTGCACCCGGCCATCGAGGACGACCTGCTGAGGCTGCGCGACGTGCTGGAGCGCATCGGCTCCGACGAGTGGTACCCGCACCGGGACCCGGAAACGGGCGAGTACGACGCGGACGGCATCCGCTCTACCGACTGGCTCATCGACCAAGTCGTCTACCGCCTCTACGGCCTGACCGAGGAAGAAATCCGCGTTGTGGAAGGCTTCGAGCAACATCAAGCCAACGGCTGAGCCCGGGCGCCAGGGAGGAGTGATCTTATGACGTCGGTCTTCCGTGAACGCATGTCTGCTGCGTACG
>DAOVRD010000215.1 GCA_030628375.1 Planctomycetota bacterium | reverse complement strand
TAGCGCTTGCCGTCGCGGGCGAAGTAGAGCTCGTTGGCCGGCAGATTCTCCCGCTGGGTATAGAGCCAGATGTCTATCTCGCGCCAATGCAGCAGGGGGTGAATGCGGATGTGCGTTTCCTGGTCGGCCTGGCTGGTATATTGATCCCAGAGTTCGGCCGGCTGGTTTTCGTAGTCCCAACGGAACTGCTGGTCACGGGGCGAGAAGTAGCGCTCCTTGGCGCGGATGCCGTGCTCGTCGCGCCGTATGCCCAGAAGAAGCGCCTCGAACCCGTACTCCGCGATGCAGTCTTTCAGGGCCTGCGTCTTGAGCTGGGTGCAGCAGTTCAGCTTGTTATCCTTGGGATTGACCCCCGCCGCCAGGGCCGCGTCGTTGCGGGCCACTATCAAGTCCAGCCCCCACCTCTCGACGCATTCGTCGCGGAACCTGTACATCTCAGGGAAGTGGTGACTGGTGTCTATGTAGACGACGGGGAAGGGGATCCGGCCGAAGAACGCCTTCTGGCACAGGCGCACGAGGGTCGTCGAGTCCTTGCCGACCGACCAGAGGGCGGCCAGTCTGTCGAACTGGTGGTAGGACTCGCGTATTATGTAAATGCTTCGGTTCTCGAGTTCGCTCAGGTGGTCCATTAGTCTCGCTCATCGCAAGGTAAGCGACGGAACGCGCGACGGGTCAAGCGGCCACGCCGACGGACGGTGCTCCTGCCGATATCATAAGCGTCCGGCGACGTCAGTTCAAATGGGCGGTCTCCGGCGCGGGATTCAGGCACACAAGGTCACAGGCGTCCCGCCGCTATTGGGCGGAGCGCGCGAGGAAGGCCTTGAGGAAACCCACCAGCCCCACCGGGTCCTCCAGCGGGAAGCCGTCGTCCACCACGGCCAGGTCCTGCGTTACCGTGCGCGGCCCCCGCGAGGCTCCGGCAAAATGCTCGGCCAGCGCAGCGGCGTTCCTCACGCCGAAATGCAGCCTCCCATCCTCCACGTGGATGGATGCGATGCCCGCCTGGCCGGCCAGGATGCGCACCTCGGCCTCCGCCAGCAGGTTCAGGGCTTCCCGCGGCGGCGGCCCGAACCGGTCGCGCAGCGCCCGTGCCACCTTGCGGACCTCCGGCACCTCGACGGCACGATTGAGTTGCCGGTGTATGTCCATCCGCTGCCCCGGGGTCGGCACGTAGTGGTCCGGCAGCAGGGCATCCAGGCCGACGTTGAGGGTCACGTCGGGCGGCTCCTTGACGGGTTCGCCCTTGAGCCGGGCGGCCGCGCGGCCGAGCAGGCGGCAGTACAGGTTGTAGCCGATGGCGGTGATGTGCCCCGACTGCGCCGGGCCGAGGATGTTGCCCGCCCCCCGTATCTCCAGGTCGCGCAGCGCTATGTCGAAGCCCGACCCGAGATGGGAATACCGTCGGATGGCGTCCAGCCGGCTCTGTGCCTCCGGCGTGACGGGGCGCGCGGGAGGGGTGAAAAAGTACGCATATGCCTTGCGGACGTAGCGGCCCACCCGGCCCCGCAGTTGGTGCATTTCGGCCAGCCCCAGCAACTCCGCACGGTCCAGGATGATGGTGTTGGCGTTGGGGATGTCCAGGCCGTTCTCGACGATGGTAGTGCTGATCAACACGTCCACCGAACCATCCAGGAACCTGTCCATGGTCTCGGCGAGCTGGCGCTCGGGCATCTGACCGTGGGCCACGGCCGCCCTTGCTTCCGGGACGAGCTTCCTCACCTGCTCGGCGAAGTCCTCGATCGTCCGGACCCTGTTATGGATTATGAAGACCTGTCCTTCGCGGTTTAGTTCGCGCAAGACGGCACGGCGCAGCAGCTCGGGGTTGAACGTGCCGACCCTGGTCTCGATGGCCTGCCTGTCCCGCGGCGGGGTCTGGAGGGACGATATCTCGCGCAGGCCCATCAGTGCCATGTGCAAGGTGCGCGGAATGGGCGTGGCCGTCATCGTCAGCACGTCCACCGTGGCCCGCATTTTCTTCAGTTTCTCTTTGCTCTGGACGCCGAACCGCTGCTCCTCGTCTATCATGACCAGGCCCAGGTCCTTGAAGCCGACGTCGTCCTGCAGCAGGCGGTGCGTGCCGATAACGATGTCCACAGTGCCGCCAGCCATGCCCTCGAGCGCGCGCTGGATCTCGGAGCCGGTGCGAAAGCGGCTGAGCATCTCGATGCGAACGGGATAGTCGGCCATGCGCTCCGAGAAGGTGCGGAAGTGCTGCTGAGCCAGCACCGTGGTCGGCACGAGGACGGCGACCTGCTGGCCCCCCATCACCGCCTTGAACGCCGACCGCATGGCCACCTCCGTCTTGCCGTAACCGACGTCGCCGCACAGAAGCCGGTCCATCGGCCGGCGGGAACACATGTCGCGCTTCACGTCCGCAACGGCCGTCAGTTGATCGTCCGTCTCCTCGTAAGGGAACTCGGACTCGAACTGCTGCTGCCACTGGTCGTCGCGGGGAAATGCAATCCCGAGCTGGGTCTCGCGAACCGCCTGCATTTCGAGCAGCTCCGCCGCCAGATCCTCGACGGCCTGCTGGGCGCGCCTTTTCGCCTTCCACCAACTGGCGCCCCGGATGCGGCTCAGCTCCGGCGTGCGCCCCCCGACGCCTATGTAACCTTGCACCAACTCGATGCGCTCGCAGGGCACGTGGATGCGCACGTCGTCGGCGAACTCCATCTCCAGGTGCTCTCGCCTGCGCCCGTCACGCTCCAGAACGCTGGTCCCCACAAACCGACCGATGCCGTGGTTGACGTGCACTACCATGTCGCCGGGCTCCAGTTCCTGAGCGGATGCCAGCGGCCGGCCTTCGCGCCAGTGCGGGATCAGCCGGCGCTGGCGGTAGCGACTGAAAAGGCGATGGTGAGGTATGAGGGCCAGGCCGACCTCCGAGCACAGGACTGCGTGATTCAGACGACCCACCTCCAGCCGGAGCATGTCCGTATGCTCAAAGTCCCTGTCCTGGAGCAGACTGCGGAAGCGTTCCGCCTCGGCATGCCCGATGCAGTAGACGATCGTGTCCCGGTGATCGCGGCAGATACGTCCCAGTTCGGCCAGCATGGAGTCCAGGTCAGGGCCGAAGGTATCCCGCCGCTCGATAGCCACCTCCAGGGCCGCCGCACCGGCGTCCGCCGCCTCGCCGTCGAACGTAACGCACGGCCGCTCGGCCAGCACCGCGTCGAGTTCCTCCGGCGGCGTCAGCAGTGCGCGCTCTTCGGTGCGCTCGAAGACCTCGCGGGCCCGCCGCCGCAGGCGCTCCGGCTCGACGAGGAACATCAGGGCATCCTGTGCAAGGTAGGAGAGCAGGCTGGCAGGCGAGATCTGCTGCCGTCCGGGATGCTCGGAAATGGCGAACAGACAGCGCGGGATCCGCTCCGTGGACAGTTGCGTGAAAGGATCGAAAGCGCGAATCGAGTCCACCTGATTGCCGAAGAACTCCATCCGCACCGGCTGCGGCGCGCCGTGGGAGTACACGTCCAATATGCCGCCCCGCAGGCAGTACTGGCCGGGCGATTGGACCTGGGGAAGGGTCGCGTAGCCGTTGTCCACCAGCCACGCGACCAACTCGTGGGGGTCGGCATCGTCGCCCACAGACACCGTCCGGGAGCCCCGACGCAGTTCCTCAACCGAGCAGGTCGGCTGAATGATGGCGTTGGCGCTGGTGGCGACAACCCGAGTGTCAGGTCCCGGCTCCAGGTAGCCGAACTCGTGGCGCACTGAGGCGGGCTCGGCGTCCGGGCCGAAAGCGAGATGGCGCAGCACGCTCAGCCGGGACGTAAGGATCGCCTCGCTGGGCTCCTCGGCGTCTCCAGGAAGGACCTCCAGGGCGGGGAAATGGCAGGCCAGGCCCTCGCAGAAAAGGTTCATGTCCTCGGCGAATTCCTCGGCCTCTTCACCCGTCGGGCAGAGCACAAGCGCCGAAGTACGCAGTGTCCCCATGAGCCAGGCAGCGACCAGGGCGGGCCCGCTGCCGGCCGTGCCGACAACGTTCACCTCTCCGTTGGCACGGAGAAGGTCCGGCAGCCGTCCGAGGGCCGGCAGACTGCCGATTCTCTCCAGTACGTCCGGCATCCCGACCATTGCATGGGGAGCCGAGCCGAGACCTGCATCCCCCCATTATACCCCGAACGTTCCGGTCTTCGCAGGGAAGGACGGCCTACACCAGCGGCGGAAAATGGGATACAGGCACCCTCCGGCAAGCCCGTCCGAGGCCCGGCTCGTAATGTAGCGCAGCCGCCCTCGGCTGCGGCGGATGGGAATGGCCGGAACTCAGGCGAGGGCGCCTGAGCTACAAGGCGGCTGAGCCACATTTTTCAACGGGCTGCTACACCAGCGGCCGGAGGAAATCGTGCGCCT
This sequence comes from Planctomycetota bacterium, assembly GCA_030628375.1. Taxonomy (GTDB): domain Bacteria; phylum Planctomycetota; class Brocadiia; order SM23-32; family SM23-32; genus DAOVRD01. The sequence continues at coordinate 3,029 of DAOVRD010000215.1, read as the reverse complement.
TGCGCAGACCTTCCACCCGCCTTTCGCCGGAGAAGACGGGGTCCTCGTGCTCGACGCAGACGGCTCCCTCGTAGCCGTTCTCTTTCAGCAGCGACGTGAACTCGCGCCAGTCCACGCGGCCGTAGCCGGGCAGCCGGTAACGCCACCATCCCCCGCTGAAGAAGCCGCCCGCCCGCAGGCGGTCCTCGAAGATCTCGGTGTCCTTGGCGTGGGCGTGATGGATGCGGTCCACCCAGCGCACAAGCTGCGCCGCCCAGTCAATGCCCTGCCAGACCAGGTGCGAAGGATCGAACTCAATGCCCAGCACGGGGGAGTCAATGCGGTCGAACATCTTCTCCCAGGCCATCGGGCTGAAGGCGAAGTTGATGGTGCCTATGGGCGGGAAGGAGCCCTGGAGCCCGGGCCAGTTCTCGAAGTCTATTCTCACCCCGGCCTCTTCGGCGGCGGGCGCCACCTGGACGAAGACCGACTCCCAGTCGTCCAGGTTCTCGTCCAGGCCCTTGGCGGGGTCGCACTGGGCAAGGGCCGTGATGCAGTCCACGCCCAGCTCCTGGCAGAACCTGATGTAGAGCTTGTAGGCGTCGGCCCGCTCTTCGATGGGCTTGGGAAGCGACCAGTAGACGGCGACGGCGGAGATGGTCAGCCCGTGCTCGTCGAGCATCTTATTGGCCTTCCGGGCTTCGGCCTTGCGGTAGCCCGCGTCCCCGAGCCGTGCCAGGTCCCAGGCGCCGGCCACCTCCAGGCAGTCGTAGCCGATCTCGGCCGCCGTCTTACACTCCTCTTCCGTCAGGTCCGTCAGATACCCCAGCTTCATCGGCAGTACCTCCTTTGTAGCCGCATGGCGCCGTTTCAGCGTTCTGAAGTAGGGGCACGGCGTGCCGTGCCCTTGTAGCTCAGGCGCCCTCGCCTGAGTTCCGGCCAGCGGCCGGACCAGTGCAGTCTCAACACCGGAACTTCCGCGTAGGGCCATTCCGGCTTTGCCAAGTGTGGGCACGGCGCGCCGTGCCCTTGTAGCTCAGGCGCCCTCGCCTGAGTTCCGTCCATTCCCATCCGCCGCAGCCGAGGGCGGCTGCGCTACATTACGAGAACTCCGGCCGGAGGCCGGATGCTACGGCTCGGCTGCGGCCGACCGTGCCTCGTTCAGTTCCAGGAGCTTCTCCAGCATCTGTTCGTCCGTCATCTCCGGCTTCCAGGCCGCATCGTCCGTCGCCGCCGCATAGGCCGCGAAGACGGCCTCGTCGAGGGTCCGATGTGCGTTACGCAGCCAGGTCGGCATCTCGTTGTAGAGGTTGGTCAGGGTGCGCTTCTTGAGCGCCGTGGCGAAGGGCGGGTCCGGCACGGTGCGCGGGTATCGGACGGTGCCAATGCCGCGGTGGTCGGGGTCGTGGACGTAGCGGGCCCAGGGGCCGTCGGCGGAGCCGGGGAACTCCAGCACCTCCTGGACGGTCCACTCGGGCGGGTTGAGCCAGCGCTCGCGCAGCTCGTTAAGTTCGCGGGCGGCCTCGGCGATAGCCTCGACCAGCGGATCGTCTTGCCGCTCCTCCCCAGGCGGCCAGGGGAACGGGAAGGTCTCGAAGCACGTCGTAGGGTTGTACGTGGGGGCGTTGCCCTTGCCGTGCCATGCGCATGTGGCCAGCGTCCAGACCTTGTGGACACGCGACTGGAGAACGGCCAATGGGTAGTAACTTGCGAACGCTATGGCGATAACCTTTGAGTCAGGCAGAACCACCGAGTCGAGCCAGAGGAACGCTCTGTGCTTGGACACCCTCGGCGTGCCAATGTAGCGAGAGAGACCTCCTATTGCCTCTCTGAAGGCCGGTACCGTTCTGCCCAGAAGCCACCACCTACGAGCGCGGTTCTCATCCTTGTTCTTTGACCGCTCTGGCTTCACGTTCTCCACGACGTAGGCAAACGGGGCTTCATAGAGACACGCATCATGCTCTTTCGCGTCGACACCGAAGTCAATAATCCATCTGTGCGAAGGCGCACGGACCAAGTCGCTGCCATTGCGGAACGGCCGAAGCACCTCAGAGTTGGGTCGGCCGTGCGGGTTAGGTTCCTGGAGGAACTGTAAGGCCAACTCGTCCGGGATATCAAACGCGCCGACCTTCGTGGTTCCCATGAAGCACACCCCGCGGTTTCGCGCTAGGGCGCCAGCTTTCGTCGCGTCAGCACCTGACGTGAGGTTCGCGTTGATCCGCCCAACAGGCTTGGCGTCCAGGACTGGCTGGTCGCCTTCACGGCCTGGGCCGAAGGCGACCATGCTGATACGTACCGACGCACCTTCAAGTATCCAATCGCGGTCGGACACCGCGAAGAAGATATCACCCGTGTCCTTGATACGTTCGAGAACCGGGCGCGAACCAACCTGTCGTATCGCGGTTGTCGCGAGCAGTCCGGCCCGCTCGCACTTGTCTGCCTCGATCTGCGCACGGGCCTTCTCAAACCAGTAGCAACAGAGATCCGACTGGCCCGGAATCCTGCCCTCGTACAGGCTGCGCAGTGCGTCCACGTAGTGGTCGCCCAGGCCCGCGCGCATGAGTTTGTCGCCCAGAAAGGGCGGGTTGCCGACGATGTAGTCTACCCGCGGCCAGTCGGGCTCCTTCGGGTGCTCCGGGTCGCTCAGGTCCAGGATGGCGTCCACGTTCTGGAAGTTGTGGGCCATCGGCTTCAGGATCGGCTCGGTCGGCATGCCGAAACCGTTCGCCTTCACCCACTGGAGGTAGCCGATCCAGACGACCATCTGCGCCAGGTCGTAGGCGTAGGGGCTGATCTCGATCCCGTGGAGCTGCCACGGCCCCACCATCGGCGCGATCTTGCCGAGGTCGTTCATTTCGGCGAACAGGATGACGTCCTTCTCCAGGTCCTTCAGCTTCTGCAAGGTGACGTAGAGGAAGTTGCCCGAGCCGCACGCCGGATCGAGCACCTTGATTTGCGTGAGCTTCTCGTGGAAGCGGACGACAAGTCTCTGCGCCTCGGCGCGGGCCTTTGTCAGAGCCGTTCCCGATGGTGGCTTCTTCTCTTTGCCG
>DAOVRD010000038.1 GCA_030628375.1 Planctomycetota bacterium | reverse complement strand
TCTTTTTGACAGGCGTGGTCCGCGCGGCTAAGCTGATTGGCTGACTTGAGCCGGTATCTTGCTCTGTAGGAACCTTTTTCTGGGTAGCCCCCGGCGTCTCGCCGGGGGCGCGATAAGACTCCCAGCGCCGGGCGAGACGCCCGGCAGCTCATCGTTTCTACAGAGCGTCGGCAACTGAGACGCAAGGGCAAAGGCCATGGCCCAGATCGCCGTGAGGAAGTATCTCAAGCGTGACCGCGAAGCCGTGTTGCGCATCACTGCAGAGAGCTTCGAGGGATTCTGCCTCGAGGAAAACATGGAGATTCTCATCGGCCGGATAGCGAATAAGACCTGGCAGGAGTGTAAGCACGACGCAATCGAGTACGATCTGCGGAACAACGCGAGACACGCGTTTGTAGCCGAAGCGGACGGCCAGGTGGTCGGGTTTGTCTGCACGCGCATCTACCGCGACCTTCTGATCGGACACGTTGCGAACCTTGCCATAGCAAAGGATCATCAGAGGCGTGGGATCGGCAAGATGCTTCTGCAGCAGGCATTGATCCATTTCCGTGAGTGCGGACTGAAGTACACCCGCATCGAAACGCTCGAACAGAACTTCAAGGCACAGAAGCTCTATCCTGCGTTTGGGTTCAAAGAGATCGGCCGACTGATCTACTACATGCGAGACCTTTAGCCCCCCAGCTTTTGACATTGTCCTGGGCGGAAGGTACCATATACGAGGACAGTGAACGTCTCTGTGACGGGGCGAAGAATGACGGGGCCGCGACATGACGACAGGCCGCTGAATATACGGATGCTGCTGGGATTCGGACTGGACGGCGACGGCGAGCACAAGCGCGTCACCCGGGCCCCGAACTTCCTGCTTTTCGGCGGCACGAAGGAGACGCACGAACTGCTGCAGCAGACCGCCCTGAAGTTCAACGAGAAGGTGGACGAACGCGGCAAGGCCCTGCCGGAGATCAACGCCCGCGAACTGTCGGAGATAACCCACGAGTTGCGCGAGGACTTGTAGGGCGAGCGGCTCGCCGCACTTCGCCCGAAAGAAGCGACACTTCAGGTCGGCATCGCGAATGCCATGAGATCAACAGCAGACCAACCCGCACGAAGTCTTGGAGTGTGGCGTCTTATCTGGCCCTGGCCCCGGCCGGTGGCCTGAGGGGGTACAGGGTCTGCGTCCTCCTGCCAGTTGCGCGACCTGAGCCCTCCAGCCTCGGTCCACCGGCTGCAAGGCTTCTTCTTCGTGCGCCCAGCAGGGCCGCCCGGCAGGGCGCACCCATACTCTTGATCGCCTTGCGATCCCGGCCACAAAGCCGAAGCAAGAAGACACCCGGACGAAGTCCAGGAGGAGAAAAAATGAGCGCATCAGGTTCCGTTGGGCAACGCGATGCCGAAGGTAAGCCAACCGTTTTCAGCGGCATCCAGCCGACGGGCATCGTGCATGTCGGCAACTACGTGGGGGCCATCCGCAACTGGGCAAGCATGTTGGACGATTATGATTGCACGTTCTGCGTCGTTGACTTGCACGCCATGACGGTGCCCTACGACGCTGGCGACATGCAGAGTCGAGTGTTCGAGACGTTCGCCATGAACGTTGCAGGTGGCCTGGATCCGGATCGGTGCCGGCTTTTCGTGCAGAGCCACGTGCCGGAGGTGACAGAACTATGCTGGATCTTGTTCAGCTGCACAGCCATGGGCGATCTGAGCCGCATGACCCAGTTCAAGGAGAAAAGCGAGAAGCTGAAGGGCCAGATCAACGCCGGTCTGTTTGCCTATCCTGTGCTGATGGCTGCCGATATCCTGTTGTACCGGGCGGGCGTCGTGCCTGTCGGTGACGATCAGACCCAGCACCTCGAATTCGCCCGCGAAGTGGCGCGGCGCTTCAACACACGTTTCGGCGACACGTTCCCGGAGCCTGAACCGCTGTTCAGCGACGTGCCGCGGCTGATGGGCCTGGACAACAAGGCCAAGATGAGCAAGACCCTGAATAACTACATCTCCCTGCTTGATGAACCCGAGGAGATCTGGGCCAAGCTCAGCACTGCGGCGACCGACCCCGCGCGGATTCGCCGGGGGGATCCGGGCACGCCGGAGATCTGCAACATTTTCACGATGCACCAGGCCTTCTCACCCGCCGAGGACACGGAGTGGGCTGCCAACGGCTGCCGGACGGCCGACATCGGCTGCCTCGACTGCAAGCGACGCCTTGCGGACAGCATGGCGGCGGAACTGGCGCCGATCCTGGAGAAGTACCGTGGGCTAATCTCCCGTCCCGATCACGTGCGCCATCTTATGGACGAGGGGGCGGCCGCCTGCAGAGGCATCGCCCAGAAGACCCTTGAAGAAGTGCGGCAGAGGATCGGCGTGCGTTGAGCCGGAAGACGGGGTCACGAGGAATCGTTCTTGGCGTCGGGCGGCCGACGCCGGGCGCTTTCCTGGATCACGTCCTGGAGAGCGAGACGCATTTCAGGCGACAGGATGCGGGCCCGAAGTTCCTTGTTGGCCAGCACGATTTGCAGCGGTCGGTTGCGAAGGATCGTCCCGATGTCGCTGTCCTGGATTGCCTGGGCCAGTTCCGCATCCCGGCGGACCGCCTGGAGCTCCGGTCGCCCGAACAGCTCCTGCACTTGCTCGTGCTCGCGCAGGCGTTCCAGCACCGAGGGGTCTTCGCGCGCCGCGCGGAGCACCCGAAGCGCATCGGTGACGAGGAACGTATCGGCGGGATTGAAGGGCGAAACAAACCGGCGGAGCACGGAGCGCCGCGACGATGTGACTACGGCGGACGGCGATTCGGGCAGCACCTTGGCGAGAACATCCGCCAGAAAGAGCACGATCACCGCCAGCAACAACCCCGAGACCAATCCGCAAAGCCCGCCCAGGGATCGGTTCCACTTCTGGAGCCTGCCGCCTTCCGTGCGGCCGAGCCTGCGCTCCAGAATGACGGCGAGCACCATAAGCATGACGTAGATGAACCCGGCGGCAACGATGCGGCCGCACAGATAGACTGCTAGAGTCGGCCAGCGAGTATGCGCGGCGATGACCTCGCTTACGGAAGGACCCAGCAGCGCGCTGCCGAAGTACGCCGCAGCCAGCGCGCACAGCCCCAACACCGGCAGCAGCCCGCCGCGCCTGTAGCCCAGCAGAGAGCACACCCCTATGATGGCGATGACGATTAGATCAACCATTCGACCTCCGTGCGGCGCTGTTTCGGGCGCGTCCGCGTCCTGGGCGGTGCGGTCTTACTGCGGGCCGCCGCTGCGATTGACGCGGAGCACGGCTGCCAGGGCCGCCTGCACAGCCATGCGGACGTTCTCGATGTCCACCTTCTCAGGGATGTCCGTCTCGCGGTGGTAGTCGGGGTAACCGGCGAATGCCGACCCACCGTTGTGAACGGCCGCCGGGTAACCGGCTTTGACGAACGAGCCGTCGTCATCGCCCGGCCGTTCCCGCTTATGGACCGACTGGATCAGGCCGATTTCATAGTCAGCGATGACGTCGCTCATGAGATCGGCAAGCCATCTGCCCTCCTCCACCGTGTAGCGAGTGGTGTGGATCTTCCTGCCGGCGGCGATATCCTCGGGGCCCTTGGCGCCGAGTCCGTCCTGGTTCAGCACGGCTATCAGATCCTCCCCTCGCGCTCTGCATCCCTCGGCGGCCGCAACGCTCGTCCAGGGCGTGTGTTCCTCATTGCAGAAAAGAAGCCACAGCGAGCGGTGCGGCTCGTAATCTGCCAGGACCCTGGCGATCTCCAGGTTGCCCGCCGTGCCGACGGCGTTGTCGTAAGCGCCCGGCGAGTCCACCCAGCTCTGTGAGTCCTTGTGTGACACGAGAAGGATGATCTCGTCCGGACACCCCGCCCCCTGTCGTTTGGCGTAGATGTTGTAGGCGGTGTACCACGGGTCTGCGGGGTCAGGGCGCGAGTACTGATGCGCCTTGGGTTTGGAGGCATCGCAGCGGAACGGTTGCACCTGCACGCCTTCCTTCTCGACCGTCCAGCCTGCCGACTCAAGCCGGGCCTGGATGAAATCATCTGCTTCGTACAGGCTGCACTTCTCGTGCCCCGGGATGGTGAAGTTCACTTTCCGGAAAGGCAGCGGATCCTTCGCCAGGTAGAACAGGCCCCTGGACAGCCGGTCCGTGTTGATCCGGTCGAGCAACTCCGGTATCAGGTCGTTATCGTCGCTCATGTGTCACCCTTGCTTCGGTCGCCAGGTCGTGCGGTCGGGCCCGTCTTCCAGTTCTATGCCCAACTGTGCGAGACGCTCGCGTATCACGTCGGCCAGATCGTACTGCCCCGCCTCGCGCAGTCCGGTCCGGGCCTCGACAAGCAGCTCGACGAGATCGTGTTCCAGTGACGGGGTTGGCCTGGCTATCACGCCCAGTCTGCCCGTTTGCTCGGTGACGATACCAAGTATCTGGCCGCCCAGTTCGTCGTAGAGTTCGTCCACGCGCTCCAGGGCGGTCCGCGTGATCCCCTTCCCCGAGTCCAGCCACCTGTTGACCTCGCGCGTGAACGTGTTCAGCACGCCGAGCGCCCCGGCGGCGTTGAAGTCGTTGTCCATCTCGGCCAGGAACTTCTGCTTCGTCTCGTCCATGAGCCGGCCGATGTCGTCGGAGGGCTCGCCTTCAGCGCCTTCCTCGCTCATCCGTCGCACCCGGGCGACGGTGTTCTCGATGCGACCCAGTCCCTTTTCAGCCGCCTCGAGCGCGTCCGCAGAGAAGTCCAGCGGGCTCCGGTAATGGCTGGTCAGAATGAAATAGCGCAGCACCATGGGCCGCACCGGTTTATCGAGCGGCGGCAGGCCGGCGAACGCGTCCTTCAGGGTGATGTAATTGCCCAGGCTCTTGCCCATCTTCTGGCCTTCGACCGTGACCATGCCGTTGTGCAGCCAGCAGCGGACGAACGGCTTGCCGGTCGCCGCCTCCGACTGGGCTATCTCGTTCTCGTGATGCGGGAACATGTTCTCGATGCCGCCGCCGTGGATGTCGGCCGTCTCGCCCAGGTACTTGGTGGCCATAACGGAGCACTCCAGGTGCCAGCCGGGGAATCCCTCGCCCCACGGACTGCTCCAGCGCATGACGTGTCCCGGCTCGGCCCGCTTCCACAGCGCAAAGTCCGCCGGATGCCGCTTCTCCTCGCTGGACTCGACGCGGGTGCCCTCGATCTGGTCGTCCACGCTGCGGCCGCTCAGTCTGCCGTACTGCGGCCAACTGCTCACGTCGAAATACACGCTCCCGTTTACCTCGTAGGCATGGCCCCGATCGAGGAGGTTACGGATGATCTCGATCTGTTCGGGGATATGGCCGGAGGGCCGCGGACTGATGTCGGGACGCAGAACGTTGAGCGCGTCCATGTCCTCGAAGTAGCTGCGCGTGAACGTCTCGACGACCTCCATCGGCTCGATGCCCAGCTCGCGGGCCCTGAGGCCGACCTTGTCCTCGCCCATGTCTGCGTCATCGGTCAGATGGCCCACGTCCGTGATGTTCTGGACGTAGCGCACGCGATGATGGGGGAACCGGTAACGCAGGTACCGCACAATGACGTCGAAGCTGACGTAGCTCTTGGCGTGGCCGATGTGGCTGTGCCCGTAAACGGTGGGGCCGCAAACGTAGATGCCTATGAACCCCTCCCGCAGGGGCTTGAACTCTTCCAGCTCGCGTCCCAGGCTGTTGTACACCTTCAACATGCGATATCCTCGCGCTCGGCTGGACGGAACGGGCAGCCGGGGCTATTCGACAGCTACGGGAGCCACCGGGGACCAGAGGTACATGGGGCGATGGAGCAACTGAGGCGGCAGGCCGCCGTCCAGGCGCAGCGTCAGATCGCGTGTCGCCGTCCGGGCGAACACCAACTCCCGCAACGAAGGCACGCGACTGTAGCGGACCACGTGGGCGCTTGCCAGCCCGGCCAGCTCCTTGACTTTCTCGACGGCATCTTCCTCGTAACCGATGGCGTCTATCAGATTGTTCTCCTTGGCCTGCTTGCTGGTGTAGATGCGACCGTCGGCCAGCGCACGCACTTCCTCCGGGTCGAGCCCACGTCCCTCCGCGACCACCTGGACGAAACGCTCGTACATCTCCATCACGATCCCGTCCAGTATCTCCCTTTCCCGTTCCCATTCCTCGGGCGTCCTCTCGGCAAACATGGAGCCCATGGTCTTGAACTCGCCGCTCTTGACGGTTCGGTCCGTCACTCCCACCTTCTTCAGCAGCAAGCTGGCGTCGAGCAGCGGCATCAACACACCGATGCTGCCGGTGATCGTGGTCGGGTGGGCCATGATGTAATCGGCCCCGCAGACCGTGTAGTAGCCGCCCGAGGCGGCCACGTCCCCCAACAGTGCTACGATGGGAAGCCCGGTTTCTTCACGATGGTCCCGCAGCGCCTTATGCATTATGTCACAGGTGGTGATGGCGCCGCCTCCGCTGTCCACGGCCAGGATTATGCCCTGGACACTCATGTCCAGGCGGGCCTTTTCCAGCATCGCTTCGAGCAGCCTCGCCGGGTCCCCCCCTGTCAGTGGGAAAGCTCCGGAGGCCAGCAGCCCCCTCACCGGCACTATGGCCACCTTTGGATCGCGGGGGCTGCCACTGACCGTCATCTCCTGCACCTTTGCTCCAGCGTGGGTGCCTTCGCTGTACGCGGCTCCGCTGAACGCCGTGACGACCAAGCCCAACCCGACGACCAACAGCACAACCATTGTCACCCCGCCCACCACGGCGATCAGACAGCCCAGAAGGACACCCCTGAACGCGCTTCTGGGAGGCGGCGGGGCCTGCTGCACGCGCAACGGCGGTTGTGGTGACACGCTGCCGGGTTGATAGCCCATTTGTCCGCTACCCTCATATTCGCCCGTCATCGGCGTCTCCCGTCAAGACCGTGGAGAACATGGCGCAACCAATGCATTCTCCGGTACCCGACCGGCGCAGTCAAGACGCTCGGTCCTCACGAGTCCTGGGAACCCCTTTTGCGAAGCCATCCGGAAATGGCGGTGCCCTTCACTTCGGCTGGCGTGACTTCTATTTCGACGGGGATCAGGGCCTGGGCCTCCTCCCCGTACGGCCCCTGGGCGATGACGTCTCCGCTGCGTCCTACGGCGAGGGAACAGCCGATGCACTTCCTGCCCTCCCAGGGACCGCCGCGCAACCAGCCCACGTTGCTGACGCCGACAACGGGGATCTCGTAGAGGCGAGCAATGGTTGCGTATGCCTCCTTCCAGGGCCCGCCGTAAGGGTCCTTCGCGTTGTCGTGGTCGGCGTCCACCGCCCACGCGCAGGGGGAGAGGAGCAGCCTGGCCCCCATCCGCGCCAGACTGTGCGCCAGGACGAGCGCGTCTCGGAAGTTATCGGCGCAGATGTCCATGCCGATCGTCCCGAGCGCCGTTTGCGCCACCCCGAGCCGGTCCCCTATCGCGTAGACGTGCTGTGCTATCTCCAGGACGTTGATCTTGCGGTGCTTGAGGACGATCTCGCCGTCGGGGGACATAATTACGGCTGCGTTGTAGACAAGGTCCCCGGCCCGCTCCGTCAAGCCGGCAACGACCCAGACGTCGTGCCAGCGCGCCGCTTCGGCCAGAACGTAGCTGTACTCTCCCGGGATCGGACGTGCCAGCTCGGCGGCCTCCGGATGCGTCCATCCGATGTCCAGGCATTCGGGCAGCACGACGACCGAGCAGCCCTGCGCCGCGCCTTTCGCAATCAGCTCCGCTGCGCGGGCGAGGTTCCCTGCGGCGTCCCCCCATTCCACGCGCATCTGAGCCATGGCCAGTCGATAGGTGAGCTTGCCTTCCAAACGGGTGCCTCCTTGGCGGTTTGCTTTGCTATACGCGACGCGCACTGTCGGCTCGTGGCGGGGCCCATTATGCCAGCGCGACCGGGCCTCTTCAATGGCGCACGTGGAACCCGGCCGACGGGGGGAGACCGTTGTTTCTTGCGCGGCGGGCCAAGAGTAGGTACCGTGGCCATCTCACCACCAGCAGGAGGAGGCGGGACCATGGGCCGACCGAACCTCGTAGTCGTGGCCTGTCACGATCTGGGTGACTATCTCGGCTGCTACGGGACCCCGGTCAGAACGCCGAATCTTGACGCGATGGCCAACCAGGGCGCGGTGATGGAAAACCACTTCTCGGCGGGGGCCGTATGCTCGCCGAGCCGCGGCTCGATCATGACCGGCTGTTATCCGCATACGCACGGCCTCATGGGCCTGGTTCATCGGGGATGGGAGCTGGACGTGGATGCGTGTCCGCCAATGCCCACACTGCTGCGGGAGGCGGGCTACCAGACCCACCTGTTCGGCTTTCAGCACGAGCACTGGGACGCGCGCCGCCTGGGTTACGAGGAGCTGCATCCGGCCGCGCATGACTATGCAGACCAGGTGACTCCCATCTTTACGCAATGGCTGCGCTCAAAAAGGGGCGACGGCCGGCCATTCCTGGCAAGCGTGGGCTTCAGCGAGACACATCGGTGGGCCCTGAACCCGTCGCACTTCAGGCGGGAGGAGTACGAGCCTGCGGAGCCGGCCGATGTGGAGGTCCGCCCCTACCTGCCCGACATACCTGAGGTGCGCCGGGACCTGGCCGATTTCTACGGCGCTGTCAATCTGGTGGACAAGATGGTCGGCCGGATACTCGCGACGTTGGAGGAAACCGGCTTGACCGACAAGACGCTCGTTCTCTTCACCACCGACCACGGCGCTTCGTTCATGCATTCCAAGGGCACTCTCTACGACGGCGGCACCAAAGTGGCGCTGCTGATGCGCTGGCCGGGCGTGGTTCCGGCGGGGGAGCGCTGCCGGTGCCTGACCAGCCACGTGGACTTGCTGCCTACGCTTTTCGGACTGCTCGGCGTACCGGTTCCAGAGCACGTGGAGGGGTCGAGTTTCGCGGACGCCGTGAAAGGAAAGAGGGACGACGGTCGCCGGTACGTGTTCGCCGAGAAGAACTACACCAACTACTACGACCCGACGCGAATGGTGCGGTCTCACCGGTTCAAGTACATCTGCAAGGGGCTGAGGACCTGCATTTTCGACTTCATCATTCCTGAACTGGAGCTCTGCCCGTCGGGATTCCGGAAGAACCGAGCGGTCTTCGAGTTCTATTCGGCCAGGAGATGCAAGGAGGAGCTTTACGACCTGGGGGCCGATCCGGGTGAGATGGACAACGTGGCCGACGATCCAGGGCATGAGGTGACGCTGAACGAGATGAGGGCCGCACTGGAGGCCCACCTGGAGGCAACGAACGACCCATTCAAGAACCTGCGCAACGATATCGTTATGCCTGCTCGGTCGTACGAATCATTACGAGACCGGAAGAGAGTCTGATCCTCTCGAGTTTCCCGCAGCGGTACTCGTCACCGTGCGCGCAATTCTCCACCTGCTTCTTCCGCCAGCCGCTCGTTCATCGGGATCTCAGGAATTCCCCGCCGTATTGCGCGGCTGAGCCGAGCTCTTCCTCGATGCGGAGAAGCTGGTTGTACTTGCAGGTGCGGTCCGTGCGGCACGCCGAGCCGGTCTTGATCTGCCCGGAGTTGGTAGCCACGACCACGTCGGCGATGGTCGTGTCTTCGGTCTCGCCGGACCGGTGGCTGACGACCGCTGTGTAGCCGGCGCTGTGGGCGGTCTTGATGGCGTCGAGCGTCTCGCTCAGCGTTCCGATCTGATTGAGCTTGATCAGGATGGAGTTCGCCACGCCGTTTTCGATGCCGCGCTTGAGCCTTTCGGCGTTCGTGACGAACAGGTCGTCGCCGACCAATTGTATCCTGGCGCCCAGGGCATCCGTAAGCGCCTTCCAGCCGGCCCAGTCGTCCTCGGCCAGGCCGTCCTCGATGGACATGATGGGGAATTGCTCGCAGAACTTGCCGTAGAACTCGATCATGTCGTCGGCGCTCTTGATTCGAGCGCTCTCGGGTTCGGCAGCCAGCACGTACTTGCCCTGCGCCTCGATGCCCAGCCCTTTGGCATCGGAGCCGTAGAACTCGCTAGCGGCCGGGTCCAGCGCGATGAAGACCTGTTCGCCGGGCGCGTAGCCCGACTTCTCGATGGCCTTCATGATCATCTCCAGGGCTTCGATGTTCGAGCCCAGGTCGGGTGCGAAGCCGCCTTCGTCGCCGACCGCAGTGCTCTTGCCGGCGTCGGACAGCACTTTCTTGAGCGCGTGGAACACCTCCGTCCCCATGCGCAGCGCCTCCGCAAAGCAGTCCGCGCCCACCGGCATGATCATGAACTCCTGGAGGTCCACGTTGTTGTCGGCGTGTTGGCCTCCGTTCAGGATGTTCATCATCGGGACGGGCAGCACCCGTCCGCCGATGCCGCCGATGTAGCGGTACAGCGGCAGGCCCAGCGCCTCGGCGGCCGCCTTAGCCGCGGCCAGCGAGACGCCCAGGATGGCGTTGGCGCCCAGGTTCGCCTTGTTCTCGGTGCCGTCCAACTCGATCATGAGTTCGTCCAGGCCGCGCTGGTCCAGTGCGTCGAGCCCGAATGCCTTCGGGCCGATCACTTCATTGACATTCTGCACGGCCTGCAGCACGCCCTTGCCACCGTAGCGACCCTTGTCGCCATCCCTCAGTTCGACGGCCTCGTGCACGCCGGTAGAGGCGCCACTGGGCACGGCCGCCCGGCCGATCGCACCGGACGCCAGACAGACCTCCACCTCCACGGTGGGATTGCCGCGCGAGTCGAGGATCTCCCGCGCCTTAACGTCAATGATCTCTGTCATCTCGTTCCGCCTTCCTGAATGATCGTATTCACCATTCCGAACAGGCAACGTCCTGCTACTCAACTTCGGACCGTAGGAGTCTGTATTTCTAGAACAAGCGTCCCGACGTTTGCTTAGCACGCTTCAGAGCGTCCGTGGCATCCTGACAGAATGGGCGAAATCCCCTGGGACACTGGAACTCGACGCCCTCCAGACGCGCAGTATGTTTCCAAACGTCAGCGAATTCCTGCGCCAGTTGCGCATTCCCCTGGCCATACCGCCTGTCCACAGCCGGAGATAACTGCGTCAATTCATCAAGTGTTCTCTTGGGACTTGGATCCTTCTCAGCCGTGTAACGTCGGCCCCAATACCGAGCGGCCTTAGGCACCACAGCCGTCAGCCCGAACCACTCAAGCGTATTGACGCGGTCACCGAGCCACCAGGCCTCTATCTCCTGGATCGCTATTCCGAACACGAAGCGCGTCTGCCCTCTGATTAGACGTCTTATCCGCCTCTGGGCTGCCGTTGCCCGGTTGTCAAGGACGATGACAAAGAAAGCATACTGATCGTAAAGGGAGCCTTCGAGAGCTTTCACTAGACGTTCGACGGTCTCGAAAACAGCCCCATGTCCTCTCTTGCGAACCGGGAAGATCTCGGCTGCATCATTGGGCATTAGGGGCCAAGTAAACTTGGCGCGTTCTCGAGCAATGCACTCGATCAATGCGCCAACAAGCAGTTGGTCGATCCGTCCCTCGGAGATAATACCGATCCTCGTGGCTGCCACTCTTACCTCCCGGCTGCGGTACCCCCGATCACTCCTGAAAACCATGCCTCACCGAGAGAACGTTTGAACAGGGCCTGAGCCAAATCAATATTCTCACGGTCGGATAAACGGAAAAGACTAGCTCCTTGCTGGGGCCTTCCGCGTTCCATAACGTAAACCTGTTCTGGATGGTCGTAAAACTGGTCGAGCACATAGGGACTGTGTGTAGTGAAGAAGACTTGGCACTGATTGGGAGGCTTCCGAAGTGTAAGCTCCCTTAGTAGCTGGATGACTTCGCCAATGAGTTGAGGATGGATTCCGTTCTCGGGTTCCTCAAACATTACTACACCTGGCAGCCTGTCCGTGTAGAGAAAGGTGCAGATAGCCAAGAGCCTAAGCACCCCATCGCTCATCTGCTGGCTATTGAAGCGTACGTTCCGTCCGTTGCCCTCCACGAGGCTAATCTGCTGCCAGCCCCACCCCCGCCCTCCCTTGACTGCGATGTCTGTCACTGTGGGGAAAAGACGGCTGATCCGGCGCACAATCCTTGCGAACTGTTCTGGGCTTTCATGCTTGAGGGTGGCCAGGAGTGGTGCAAGGTGCTCGCCAGATTCCCCAAGTTCTTTGTGTTTGCCTCTGTCGGGCCTCCTCAAGACCTTCGGATCCCATACCAGAAAGTAGCGCAAGCTCGTGATCCAGTCCCGGAAATGAAACATTTGTGGAAATGATCTTCTCAGTTTCGGATTGATATCCGCCAGCAAACTCCGAGGCATGCTGACCAGTGTCAAATCTTCCCGCTCAGTCGAGTCAGCGAATCGCCTAAGCTTCCGACCCGCTCTGTCAATCAAGACAACCGGCTCGCCCTGAGGAGGTGTATACGTCAGTTTTTCTTCACCAACGCCAAGATACCGCCACCGTCTGGCTGTAACGACGTACTCGTATTCGCCTCCACAAGCACCGGTGCGATCCGCCCCCAAGGTGGCGCGCAAATGCCAACGGATCTTCTTGCCAGTTCGCCTTAAGTTCGGAAGGTCCGAGTACTGGCTATTCCTTTCGCTCAGATAGTTCTCTAGCGACGGGTAGAAGAAAGCCCTTAGGAAGTCAATTGCCTGCAATAACGACGACTTGCCACATCCATTAGGGCCAATGACGGCGTTGACAGGCCCGAACTCGGCCTGCACATCTGCCAGGTTCTTGAAATTCTCTACGTGTAGCCACGTGATCACGTTCCGACCTCCGTCTACTCTGGGCGCCGCAAACGGTCGAGCTCCTGTGCGCTCTACCGAAAACACTCACCCCTAAAGGGTTCAATGTCAATGAAACGGTTGCTACCAGCCATTAGTTCACCGAAGGAAGCTCCAAAAGTCAAACGACGGTCCTGGTCGGTCATTCCTCCCGCCAAAGCCCAACGATGATTGACCCGGCCAGTGTGCCCTGTTAGACTCAGGCGGGATGATGGTCAAGGTCAAAATCTGCGGGGTCACGAACGCGGCGGACGCCGTGATGGCGGCGTCGGCGGGGGCTGATGCCGTCGGGCTCAACTTCTGGCCCGGCAGCCCGCGATATATCGAACCTGAACAGGCTCTTCCCATCCGGCTGTGTCTGCCGCCTTTCGTTTCGACGGTCGGCGTGTTCGTGGACCAGCCCGTCGAGACGATGCAGGAGATAATGGACTTCTGCGGACTGGACTACGCGCAGCTCCACGGACACGAGATCCCCCGCAAAGTCGCGCGCCTGGAGGGCCTGCGCGTCATCAAAGCCATTCGCATGCGCAGCGAGGCGGACCTGAGCCAACTCGAGAAGTACAGTGTTGACGCGTTCCTGCTGGATACTTACGTGAGGGGCAAGCCCGGAGGGACGGGTCAGTCCTTCGACTGGCAGTTGGCCAGGACCGCCGCCAGTCGCGCGAAGATCATCCTGGCCGGGGGTTTGAGGCCGGACAACGTCGCCGAGGCGGTCGCCGCTGCCCGGCCCTACGCGGTGGACGTGGCGAGCGGGGTGGAACAGGAGCCGGGCAAGAAGTCGCGAGAACTGGTCCGGCAGTTCGTGCGAGCGGCGAAAAGCGTAGAACTGTGAGCGCAGCCCGGCTGTGCGCCGTGTCTCAAGAAGCGATATCCAGCCGGACCGTCAGCCCGTTCACGCGAGCTTTGCAGCCAGCTCCGCCACCCTCGCGCCCAGTGCTCGCGCCTGGGCCTCGGCCCGGGCATCGGGTCTGGCAAGGGCGACCGCTCCGTAGTGGTCTCCTTCGGAGGTCCCCTGGATCACCATTCCGTGGATGAGCATGGCCTGCAAGATGCTCAGGATCGTGGTCTCGTTGCCGCCGCCGATGTTGCCCGATGAGGTGAACGCGCCACCCATCTTCCCGGCAAGTTGGCCGTGGAACTTCACCGACCGGTCGAACAACTCCTTCAGGGGCGCACTCATGAGCCCGTAGTAGGTCGGGCTGCCCGCGATTATGCCCGCGTATTGGGTCAGCTCGTCGGCGGACGTTTCCTCCACGCTCTTGAGGACAACGTCGGCTCCGGCCTCCCTGGCGCCCTCGGCGACCAACTCGGCCATCCGGGCGGTATTGCCCGTTTCCGAATGATACACGACCAGAACTGTGGGCATTGCTGCTCACTCCGTTAGAGTATCACATCGTACACAGCAGCGCTGCGGCTCTCTTGGTCCATTTCGTGTCTCGTTTCGTTTTCATTTTTCTCCAAAATCACTTAAGGAGCCCAGAAGGAAGTGCCCCGTTTCCTAGCAACTTTTACACCATAGTAAAGAGTGCCAATAAGACAAACTGCAATAGAAATGAGGAGGAAAATCCCTAAACCTGACGATACAAATTCTTCTACATCAAAACGAGAATGAAAAGTACCCCATGTTCGTTTCCATGCACCTATAAGGAAAAGTATAACAAACGAAACCAGCCCTGCAGCAAACCAGTTATTCATTGCCTTGTCTCTGTAAATGTCCTTCCTTTCTTTTCCACAATGTGGACAATGCGTTGCCTCTTGAGCCATTTCTTTCGTACACCATTTGCAGGTCTGGGTCTCTTCCTCCATTTCCTGTCTCCTTTCTACTAATACTTAGAGTATCACATCGTACAGAGCAGCACTGGGGCACCCGGCTCTGGGCGCGATTTCAGGCAGCGAGGGCAACAGTCGCGCTAACGGGCGACCTCCTGGAAGCGAGTCTCGCGGATCACCGTCACCAGGATCTCGCCCGGATACTGGAGTTCATCCTGGATCTCGCGCGCTATGTCGTGCGACAGCCTGGCCGCTGTCTGGTCGTTGATCTTGTTGGAGTCCACCAGAATGCGGACTTCACGGCCGGCCTGAATGGCAAAGGCCCTGGTGACGCCGCCGTGCTGCGTGGCCAGGTTCTCCAGTCTTTCCAGCCGCTTTATGTAGCGCTCGAGAGTCTCCCTCCGGGCACCGGGTCTGCTGGCGCTGATGGTGTCAGCGGCAATGAGCAGGCCGGCATAGACTGACTCGGGCGCTTCCTCCTCGTGGTGGGCTGCAATGGCGTTGATCACCGTGGGGGGCTCCCCCCGCTTCCTGGCTTCTTCGGCTCCGAGGGCCGCGTGTGAGCCCTCGTGCCGCTGATCCAGCGCCTTGCCGATGTCGTGCAGCAGGCCGCAACGCCGTGCGAGGCGCACGTCCATGTTCAGTTCGGAAGCCAGCAGGCCCGCCAGTTCGCAGACCTGCACCGAGTGCTCCAGGACGTTCTGTCCGAAGCTCGTGCGGAACTTGAGCCGCCCCAGCAGCCTCTTGATTGCTTCGGGCACGTCGCTGACGTCCAACTCGTAGCATACCTCTTCACCGGTCTCGTTGATGATGCGTTCGACGTCGAGGACCGCCTGCTTTATGGACTCCTCGATGCGACCGGGATGAATGCGGCCGTCCGCCACCAGGCGTTCCATGGCGAGGCGTGCGGCCTCGCGCCGGACGCTGTCGAAGCTGCTGAGCACCACCACGCCGGGGGTGTCGTCAACGATCACGTCAACGCCGATAGCCTTCTCAAAGCAGCGGATGTTGCGTCCTTCGCGTCCGATGATCCGACCTTTCAGTTCGTCGTTGGGCAGCTCCACCGTGCAGACGGAGGTCTGCCCGG
Source organism: Planctomycetota bacterium (assembly GCA_030628375.1). Taxonomy (GTDB): domain Bacteria; phylum Planctomycetota; class Brocadiia; order SM23-32; family SM23-32; genus DAOVRD01. The sequence goes on along the minus strand of DAOVRD010000038.1, from coordinate 1,949 downwards.
TGGCGGCGGCAGCACAGCGTTCTATGGAGTCCACTACGATCCGCTGCGCTTCCTGGTCCGCGGTCTTAGTCGCGCGATCCACGGCTTTGTTGATCATCTCCGTGCACTCGTTTTCCACCTCGTCCCGCAGACTGTCGGCGAGCATCCGCTTGGCCTCCTCATGGGAGAGGCCGCTGATGCGGTAGAGCTCCTGCCGTGTCCGCTCTTCCAAGTCCTTGAGGTGGTCTTCGGCCCGGCTCAGTTCCTTGCGTTTCTGCGCAACGTTCTTTTCGGCCGTTTCCAGGAACTTTTCCTTCTTGCCGAGCAGTCCCTCCTTCTCGTCCAGGTTGTCTCCCCGCTTATCAAGACGGCGTTCGGTTTGCCGCAGTTCGTTGCGGGTCTGGCGCACCTCTCCCTCAAACTCCTCTCGTCTCTGGAATATCTCTTGCTTGGCCTGCAGCTCCCATTCCCTCTTGGTCTGCCTGGCTTCGTGGTGTGCTTCATCGAGGATCCTTTTCTTGGTCGCCAGGGCTCCCCTTTCGGCCAGTTTATCCACCAGCAGACGGATGAAGTAGCCGCCAGCCACGGCGCCGCCCACCAGTCCCGCGGTGATGTAGTGTGTGCCGGTTGCTCCAAACACGGTATCCCTCCGGCCCCCGGATTCGGGGCAGGCAGCCGGTTGCTCTCCGGGAAGAAGAAAGTCAGGGAGGAAGGCTTTGACGGGGGGCCGAACGGACACCGCCTGGCGCGCGAGCGCCACTCTTCTCGGGTCCGGCCGAGCAGGCAGGAACTGTCAGCTCATACAGAGCCGATCACCGGGCAAGCGCCGATTGCCTCCGCATTCGACTTGGCGAACCAAAGCACAAATCAGAAGGCGTCCCGGGGAAACGGCTTCCCGGCGACGCTCCACAGCGGAGGCCCCCCGGCCCACACACTTGCGCGGGGACAAGATCCCGAACGTTGCATTGTTTCATTGCACCCATTGGGTCTTTCCCACGCGAGCAGGCCGGAACGCCATGTTCAACTTACCCAGCAAATGCCACTTATCCGGTGCCCAGTGGCGAAATTCCAAACAGCCATTCAGATGGCTCTTGTGAGTTTGTGCCTTGCCTTTTGCGGCCGGGCCCGGGGCAGTAACGTCCGAACCCGTCCCTCTGCCTTCCGACTTCGCATCAACCGGAGCAGACAAAGGCTGCTGTATTTGTCCGCCGCCTGGGGCCGTCGCGCGTTCGCACGTGGAGGCTCTTTTCCAGGCGCCAAGCGTCGTCGAAACCTGCGCGAACGGCCCAGCAACGGATTGTTATTCGATGTTTCGATCCTACGATGGCCGGCGCACGGAAACGCCTCCGAATCCATCAGGATTATGGCCGAACCCCAGGCGTATGTCAAGCGCTGACCCGCCCAGGGTCATTCAATTGTCCCGTAGCGGATCAGATGGATGATCCGGTGGCGGTGGGCGGCCCAGTGCTCAATGCCCTCCGGGATGTTGGTCAAGCAGACCCGCCGCAGCACTGTCAGGTCCTCTTCGGGGCCGCGCCGCTTGTGGCCGGCAATACAATGGCCTTAACAGGATGTACAGGATAGACTGCGGCCGCTCCCGGCGCCCCTCTGGGCCGGATCTTCGCCCCGACCCTCCGCTCTCGGATATCCGTAAAGTGCCGCCACTGACCGCTTCGAGCGGGCGTTAAGGCGCTGGCGGCAGCGAAGCCGACCTCGGCCGAACTCCAGCGAAGCGAGAATCCAGGCCGACCGTATGTCAATGAGCGTGCCAAATCTGCCAAGTTGTTTTGTCAAAAGCCCTTGCCCACGATGCGCCATGCAGCCGAGGCGCCTGCCAGGGCGCCCAACGCGAAGCTGAGCGTGCAGTTGTATCCGCTATTTCTGGCCGCCGACACCGGGCAAATTGGAGAACGGGACAGCGGCGAAAAACAGGGACTGGCACGTCGTCCTGTGCCTGTCCCGTTTTTCGC
>DAOVRD010000382.1 GCA_030628375.1 Planctomycetota bacterium | reverse complement strand
TCTTCTCTGGCGGCACCTGCGTCAGTATGCCGAGAATCGCGTGCAACAGGATTTGAACGCCGCCCAGGAATTCTACGATCACCGGCTCCAGGCAATGGCGACGGCACTGCGGTACACGGCCCTCGGTGAGCGCCTCTCTCAAGCGGTCGCCAAGAGGGAGGTGAGTTACCTGGCTCCGCGGCTCGACGCGGTTCGCAAGAATGCTTCCCTGGACATTCTCTACGTGACGGACGGCCAGGGACGAGTCATTTACCGGGCGCACCGCCCCGAGCTTTCCGGCGATTCGGTTGCGGACGACCGTCTGGTCGAATTGGCTCTCAGGAGCGGTGATGTCACGAGCGGCACAATCCTCGTCCCCATTCAGACTATGGAGAAGGAGGACCCCTCGCTTGCTGAACGGGCGAGACTCAGCATCCTGCCGACCCCCAAGGCGGTGCGTTCGGAGAAAGCGGAGCTGGACTCCGGTATGGTGCTCTGCGCTGCGGCGCCCGTACGCGTTCCCGGGGGTCAAATTGTCGGTGTGCTGCGCGCGGGTATCCTGCTGACCCGCAATTACGACCTGGTGGATGACGTCCAGAACACGGTGTTTCGCGGCGAGCAATACCGAGGCAGGCCGCTCGGAACCGCTACCGTGTTCCAGGATGACGTGCGAATATCCACGAACGTTCAACACTCAGACGGCGCGCGCGCGATCGGAACGCGCGTAAGCGCCGAGGTCTACGACCGTGTCCTTCGACAGAAGAAGCGATGGCTGGGTAGGGCTTGGGTTGTCAACGACTGGTACGTCTCCGCCTATGCGCCGATCTGCGACATAGACGGTCAACCGGTGGGGATGCTCTACGTTGGCGTACTGCAGCGCAAGTTGGATGACGCCGCACTGGGCACGCTGGTGACGTTCCTGCTGGTGGCCCTGGCCGGTCTGCTGGCCGCTGGCCTCGTCTCCTGGAAGCTTGCCGACAGTGTCTCTCGTCCTGCCCGGGCTTTGGCCCGCGCCGCGCAGGCCGTCGCGCGCGGAGACTTCTCCGAAACTGTGCTGGTGCCGACCAGGTCCTCCGACGAGATCACCGCACTGGCCCGGACGTTTAACGCGATGGCTGAATCGCTCAGAGAACGGGATGAATTGTTAAAAGAGCGAACGCGCCTTCAACTGACCCGTTCGGAGCGGTTGGCAGTGATAGGTCGGTTGGCGGCCGGGGTCGCCCACGAGATCAACAACCCGTTGACGGGTGCGCTTACCTTCTCTCACATGCTGCTCAAGGACGCTCCTGAGAATTCGCAACAGAAAGAGGACATTGGGACAATCATCGAGGCCACGACCCGTTGCCGGGACATCATCCGCGGCCTACTGAACTTCTCCCGACAGAATCAGCCACAGAAGACGTTGTCGAACTTGAACGAGGTGCTGCGGGAAGCCCTGAACTTGACCCGAAACCAGGCTCATCTCCACCACGTCGCCATTGTGGAAGAGATGGATCCCGACCTGTCCCCTCTGGTGATCGACCTTTACCAGATCCAGGAGGTCGGGGTGAACGTGATTCTCAATGCCATAGACGCAATGCCCGACGGTGGCACTCTCGTCGTCCGCACTCGTCGGACTGAAGGGGACAGCGGCAGTTGGGCTGAATTCGAGATATCGGACACCGGCTGCGGGATTCCGCCGGCAGACCTGGAGCGCATCTTCGACCCGTTCTTTACGACCAAGCCGGCCGGCAAAGGCACCGGCCTCGGCCTGGCCATAAGCTATGGGGTCGTTGCCGAACATGGTGGTGAGATTAACGTCTCAAGCCAGGTGAACCAGGGGACCACAGTTACCGTCCGCCTGCCCGTTGCGACGGAGGAATAGAGTGATGACGACAAAGGCACGGATACTGGTGGTGGACGACGATAGTCTGGTCCGACGCAGTTGCGAGCGCATTCTCGGGGAAGACTATGATGTGAAGTTCGCCGGGAACGGCCGAGAGGGATTGGCATCGCTGGAGACAGAGTCTTTCGACCTCGCCCTGGTCGATCTGAAGCTTCCCGATATCAGCGGAATGGACATCCTGCAGCGGGCGCCCGACTGCTTTCCCGACGTGCCAATCATTATCATCACCGGGTATTCCACCATCAAGAACGCCGTGGAAGCTATCAAGATGGGGGCGTCTGATTACCTGGCGAAACCGTTTAGCCCGGACGAGCTGGACGCAGCCGTCGAAAAGGCCCTCCGCCAGCGCCGGCTTCTGAGAGACTATCGCAGACTCCAGGAGGCGGTGGCAGATCGGTACCGTGTTTCTCGGCTCATCGGCGAAAGCCCCGCAATGAAGCGCCTCTTCGCCCTCATAGAGCAGGTGGCCCAGGCCGATACAACGGTCCTCTTGACAGGCGAAAGCGGCACGGGCAAGGAGTTGGTGGCCTGTGCGATTCACTTTTCGAGCCCTCGTAAAGATAGGAGCTTCGTGGCTGTGGACTGTGGCGCCATCGCTCCCAGCCTTATTGCCAGCGAATTATTTGGACACGTTCGCGGGGCGTTCAGCGGCGCCGTGGCTGATCATAACGGTCTGATACAGGCTGCCGACGGCGGTACCCTCTTCCTGGACGAGATCAGCAATCTTTCCCTCGAACTTCAAGCCACGTTGCTCCGGGTGATCGAGGCCGGCGAAGTCAGAGCCGTCGGCGCCTCCGATTCCGTCAAGGTCGACGTTCGCTACATTGCGGCGACCAACCGCGACCTCCGCGCCCTCCTCGATGAGGGCAGCTTCCGGGAAGACCTGTTCTATCGCTTCAACGTCTTCCCCATTGACCTCCCTCCCCTGCGAGAACACCGCGAGGACATCCCCCTGCTCGCCCGACACTTCTTGTCGATCTTTGGCGCGAAGATGCACAAGCACATCGAGGATTTCACCCCGGAAGCCATGGACGCCCTGATGCAATGCGAGTGGCCCGGCAATGTCCGCGAGCTGTCCAATGTCGTGGAGCGCCTCGTCATTCTCTGCAGCGGAGATCGGATCGGTCATGCACACCTTCGTGAATCCATGACCATCTCCACCCCGGTTGCAGCCGTCCCGCAAACCGCCGACGAACTGAGCAATCTGAAGAAGAAGCTCCGTGATGAAGTCGTTGGCGAGGTAGAGAAAGCCTTCCTTCTGGAAGCCCTCCGCCGGAACGACTACAACGTCACCAGGGCCGCCGAGCAGACGGGCATGCAGCGGTCGAACTTCCAGGGGTTGCTCAAAAAGCACGGCCTCCGCATAAGGGACATCGTGGCTCGGCGGAATGCATCGGGTTGACTCCCTCCTGCCGGGCACGCGAGCCGGGCGAACCATTGCGAGCCGGCTGGACCGCCTCCGGATGAGGCCGCCGGAATCTCACTCTGTGCGACGGCCGGAGGCCGTGAGGGGTTCGGT
>DAOVRD010000289.1 GCA_030628375.1 Planctomycetota bacterium | reverse complement strand
TTTCGGCAGGCCGGCGTGCCGTACGAAGCCCTTTTCACTTCCGAATCCCTCGGCATCAAGGTGGGCTGATGACGCCCGATGCCCCGAACATGCAGAACTACGTGTGCCCATTCGTCACCCGGTGGGCCAGCGCCCAGATGCTGGAGAACTGGAGCGACCTGAAGAAGTTCCGCACCTGGCGTCGGCTCTGGCTCGCGCTCGCCGAGGCCCAGCAGGAACTCGGCCTGGACATATCCGACGGGCAGATCCAGGAGCTGCGCCAGCACCAGGACGACGTGGACTTCGAAGCGGCGGCGCAGAAGGAACGGGAGACCCGCCACGATGTTATGGCCCACATCCTGGTCTACGGCGAGCAATGCCCCGGGGCGCGTCCCATCATCCACCTGGGGGCGACCAGCGCCTTTGTGGGCGACAACACGGACCTCATACTCATGCGGGACGGTCTGAGGCTGATCGTTCCTCCTCTGGCGGCCGCTTGCCGCAACCTGGCGGCGTTCGCTCGGCAGTACGCAAACCTGCCCTGCCTCGCCTACACGCACTTCCAGCCGGCGCAGCTCACGACGGTGGGCAAGCGCGCCTGTCTCTGGCTGCAGGACTTTCTCGACGCCCTGAAGACAATCGCGGCTCTCGCCGAAGACATGCCGTTCCGCGGCGTGAAGGGCGCCACCGGCACACAGGCCAGCTATCTCGCCCTCTTCGACGGCGACCACGACAAGGTTAAGAAGCTCGAACGGATGGTGGCCGAGAAGATGGGCTTCCCACGGGTCTTGGTCGTGACGGGCCAGACCTACCCGCGGGCCCTGGACTACAAGGTGCTTTCCACGCTGGGTGGGCTGGCGATTGCCTGTCACAAGATGGCGGGCGATATCCGGCTTCTGGCCGGCCTGAAGGAGGTCGAAGAGCCGTTCGGCAAACAGCAGGTTGGCTCGTCGGCGATGGCCTACAAGCGCAATCCGATGCGCTGCGAGCGCATGGCGTCGTTGAGCCGCTTCGTGCTCAACAACGTGCAGAACGCGGCCTTCACGGCCGCCGACCAGTGGCTGGAGCGCAGCCTGGACGACTCGGCCGTGCGCAGGCTGTCGCTTCCGGAGGGGTTCCTGGCTGCCGATTCCGTTGCGCATCTTGCGGCAAACGTCACGGCCGGCCTGGTCGTCAACGAGCAGGTGGTGGAGCGGCGCGTGCGGGCCGAACTTCCCTTCATGGCCACGGAGACCGTTCTGATGGAGGCGGTGAAGGCGGGCGGCGACCGTCAGGACCTGCACGAGCGCATCCGTCAGCACGCAATGGCCGCTGCCGACAGGGTGAAGAACGGCGACGGGCAGAACGACCTGCTGGACCGCATTCGGGAGGACGAGGCATTTGCAGCCGTGCGTGACGGACTTGATGGCCTGCTCGACCCACGGGGCTTCGTGGGGCGGGCACCCCGGCAGGTGGAGGAGTTCCTGCGGGATGTGGCTGACCCCGCGCTGCGCGACCTGCCGGCGGCGGATCAGGGAGACCGGGAGTTGAGGGTCTGAGGGCCGGCACAGCCGGTAGAGGTCGAGTTCCGATGAGCCCTTTGGGGGCGGAAGAGAAGCGGCGCAGGAAGTGGGTCTGGGGCTGCACGGGTGGCTGCCTTGCCTTCATTGTCACCGTCGGTGCCGTGGTGGTGATCGCCGTCTACCTCTTGATGCGTTCGGTGCCCGTCGTGCCGCCTGAGACCTTTGTCACTCCTGAAGCGGCGGCTTTCTTGTTCGTCAGGATTGAGCCGGAGGATCCCCTCATGGTGGAGACTGCCGTCCGACTGGCCAGCCGGCCGGAACTCCGCCAGCGGGTGAGGACCAAAGACGGTGAACAGCTTTCGATGGATGCGGCACGTGCCCGAGATGTCGTATTGACTGTCGCACCCATTCAGTTGGTCGGCGTGCTTCGGCCCGGAGACGGAGAGGAGCGCTTCCATAGGGCCGTGGCGGTCTGCATTCACAAGGCCAGCAGGTTCTTTACGATGTGGGCGCGGATGGCCGTTAAGAGCGGGGCAGAGGCCGGCAGCGCTGTGTCCGAGTACAAGGGGGCGGCCGTTCTGACGACGCCCGAAGGGAAGACGTTCGCCGTTAGGCGGAATAACTACCTGTGGGCGGACCGGGCAGAAACCGTCAGGGCCTGGGTGGACCGGCTGGAGGAGCGGCGCGCACGCGAAGAGGAGGCCGCCGGAGGCGAAGAAGCTGTGCCTCCGCTGGACGCCGCCCCGACGCTCAAGGCCGCCTACGAGAGGCTGGACAGGGACCTGCCCATACGTTTCGCCTGCGGGAATGCTCACGGCGAACTGCGGGTCTTCCTGGCGCTGTTGCCCAAAGGGCCGGTCCGCAATCGCCTGGCTGCCGCGGGGGCCGGCTCTGAGAAAGTCGTCAGCGTCGCCGGACAGATGCAGGGCCTGAACAACCGCGACGCGGCATTGCGGATCTACGTGGACTGCGCGGACTCCGGGTTCGCGCAACGCCTGCTGGAAACGCTGGAAGCAGTCGTCGCCGAGGCGCCCGATTCCGCCCCCCTGAAGGAAGTCCGCGTGAAGCGGGAAGAGGGCACCGTGCTCAAGATGGACGCGCGCATCGAGAACCTGCCGGACAAGATCTTCCAGCTTATTGACTTCCTGCGCGAGATGAAGCAGGAACCGGCCGAGTGAGGTGTCCCGCCTTCTACTCGCCCATCACCTTTCACCGCCGGACAGGCAACAGGGATGGACAGGTCGCCGACGCGCCAAAGCCGCTATGGCGACGGCGCGATATGCAGGATCAAAGACATCAAGGTGCTATTGCTTCATCCTGTCTATCCTGTACATCCCTGTTAAGTTGTGCCGTTCAGTTGTCAACACGCCTCGAAACACGGCCGAATCTGACAGGATGTACAGGATATCCAGGATAAGGCAATACGACCCTCATATCCTTCATCATGACTATCCTGTACATCCCTGTTGAATGCGGCCGTTCGATTCTTCAGTTGGGACTTGTCATTGCGCCGATGCGCGTGGGTCATTCCGTGCGGCCGGAGGCTTCCCTCAGAAGTCGAATGAATCGGGGATTCGCCTCCAAGCCCAGCTTCCGGCACATGTCGACGTCCGCCCACGCCTTCTCGTAGTCCCGCTTGAAGTAGTGCGCGACGGCCCGGTTGTTGTAGGCACCGCCCAGATCCGGGTTCAACTGGATGGCACGGTCGTAGTCCCCAATCGCCCGGTCGTAATCGCCCTTGTAGCAGTACGCGAGGCCGCGGTTGTTGAATGCCTCGGCATCGTCCGGCTTCAGCTCGACGGCACGGTCGAAGTCGGCAATTGCGCGGTCGTAGTCATGCTTCGTGAGATAGGCGAGCCCGCGGTTGTTGTATGCCTTGGCGAAGTCCGGCTTCAGCTCGATGGCCCGGTCGTGGTGGGCTATCGCCGTGTCGTAATCGCCCTTATGGCTGTCGGCAAGCCCTCGGCTGGTGTAGGCCTCGGCGAAGTCCGGTTTGAGCTCGATGGCGCGGTTACAGTCCGCAATGGCGCGGTCGTAATCGCGCTTGCGGCAGTACGCATTCCCACGGTTCATGTAGGCCTCGGCCAAATCCGGCTTCAGCTCGATGGCGCGGTTGTAGTCGGCAATCGCGCGGTCATAATCGCCCTTTTCGCAGTACGCGAGGCCGCGGTTGTTGTACGCCTCGGCATAGTCCGGCTTCAGCTCGATGGCACGGTCATAGTCCACAATGGCCCGGTCGTAATCGCCCTTATCGCCGTAGGCAACGCCTCGGTTGATGTAGGCTTCGGGGTCGGCCGGCTTCAGGCCGATGGCATGGTTGTAGTCCGCAATGGCCCGGTCGTAATCGTCCTTACTGCTGTAGGCAACCCCCCGGTTGCAGTAGGCGTCGGCATAGTCCGCCTTCAGCTCGATGGCACGGGCATAGTCGGCAATGGCCGCGGCGTAATCGCGCTTGCGGTAGTAGGCATTCCCGCGGCTGTAGTAGGCCTCGGCCAAGTGAGGCTTCAGCTCGATGGCACGGTTATAATCGGCAATGGCGCGGCCGTACTGCCCCTTCTCGTCGTACGCGACCCCACGGTTGCAGTAGGCCTCGGCGTAGTGCGGCTTGAGCTTGATGGCACGGCTGTAGTCCGCAATCGCCCGGTCGTGCTCCTCCCTCTCACAGTAGGCGACGCCGCGGTTGTTGTGGGGCACGGCGTCGTCCGGGTTCAGCTCGATGGCACGGTTAAAGTCGGCAATGGCACGGTCGTACTGCGCCTTCTCGCAGTAGGCAACCCCGCGGTTGTTGTAGGCCCACGCGTAGGTGGGGTCAAGGGCGAGGGCTTTGGTGTACCAGCGCACCTTTCCGTCCAGGTCGCCGGCCGCGACGCCCCTCGAATACGCCTCGTAAGCCTCGCGGTTGGTCGTGCCCCAGTCCCGCAGCCGCTTCTTCTGCTCCGGCGTCAAGCTGATCCGCTGCTCAGGCAGCGCGCCGCTCACCACGGGGCGCGCATCAACCATGACGGCCCTCTTGTCGAATGACTCTACGACCGCTTCGGCCAGGCGAAAGAGGGTGTCGAATATCTTCTCCCTGGAGCCGGCGACCGTCGCGGCGTGCAAGACCACGCCCGTCTGCACGTCCACCACCCGCACATTGAACAGGATGTCTTGGCCGTCCGCCGCGTAAGTTCCGACCACGACTCGCGCCGCACCGGCGAGCTTCCCCACCTTGACGGCGGTCTCTGCATCCACCAATGCGGTCCGCTGGAAGCCGTGCTCATCTATGACGTCCTGCACCTGCGAACGCTCGATCGCCACCAGGCCCGGCACGCCGGTGAGCTTCGTAGTCAGCGTCTCGGCGGCGCCTGCGCCGATCCAGTCGGTATCTGTGCCGGGCCGCAAGTTCTCAAACCCCACCACGGCGATATACCGAGGCCGCTTGACGGTTTCCCCGCCCGCCGAACGCCCGAAAACAGACACAATGCCGATTAGGACACAAACGATGAGTATTCTTCGCCGCATTCCAACGCCCTCATTTCGCCGCTCTTGTGGTGGATGTGAGCACCTCTGCGAGGTCAATCATAGCGCCCCAGGTGAACCAACTCAAACTCCTTCTGCCAGGTTGACACCAGCGCCATGCCCTCCTGGACGCCGCTGGCCTTGACAACTTGCGCCCTGAACTCCAATTGATAATTCATAATAGGGCTATGCACTTGACTCTTGTGCATACACCATGTAGTATGCCGGGGCTATGGCGGATTACCCCAAGGATGCGCTGGAGTTCGAGCAGTGGTTCGCCACCGAGGAGGCGTGCCGCGATTACCTGTGGCGGGTGCGATAT
>DAOVRD010000033.1 GCA_030628375.1 Planctomycetota bacterium | reverse complement strand
CCCTTGGCGCGTCAGGAGGAAGTCCTCGTGCAGAGAACGCAATGCGCTGACGCCGGCTGCAACGCCTTCGGCGGTGACGATCTGGACGATGTCGAAGCGTTCCCGGCTGCGCTCCAGGAACGCGCGGGGCTGCGAGACGACGACCTGCACGTCCGGGCCGGAGAAGGCCTCTCCGCCCATCTCGGCAAGCGGCCCGCGCATGAGTTCTACGATCTGGGGGTTCGGCTGAACCACCGTCACATGCCCCGCTCCCATGCGGCGGGCCAGCCAGACGTTCATCCCGCCCGCCTCTCCCAGAAGCAGGACGCGCGGTTTGTTCACGAGTCTGTAAGGGACGGACATGAGGGTGAAATCGAGGATCTCCGCCTCTTCGGCCGAGCGGATCTTGAACACCGTCCCGGCCGAATCGCCATCGGCCAGCATCGAGAGCTGGGGCGGCGGCAGACTGGTTGCGGTCAGACTGACGAACAGAGTGTGGTGCTGAGCGGGCGACTCGTAGACATCGAGCCGCGCACGCGGGCTGAACCGGGTCAGCACGCGGCGGGCGTCGCCCTGCGCCTCCCACTGCCTCATGATCGAGAGCGCCTTGTACTGGTCCACCCTCAGCACAAGCGGCTTGCGGACGGCTTCGGCTGCCACGGCCCCGCCTGCCACGAGGACGGTCAGCACCAGCAATCCCCGCCTGCGCCGACGCCGGCTGCTGAGCGACCACAGGAACGCCGCGGCCACGCCCATCGCCGCCACCACGTGCAGCAGACGGACCGGCGGCAGGAGGAACATCAGTCCGATGGCTACTGCGCCCCCCAGGCCGCTCCCGATCAGATTGGCGCCGTAGACGAGGTGCACCCGTCCCGTGAAATGGATCAGAGACAGCCCGATGACCGTGGCGGCCAGAAGGAACGGGATGAGAAGCAGGACGTGGTAGAGAAACATCAGCGCCGCCTGACGCCCGCTGTAAAGCACGTAGCGTGGGTCCAGGGGCAGAGCCTCGGCGACCCGAAACGAGAGGGTGACGGACAGGGCGAACAGAACGGTGACGACGGTGCTGGCGACGGTGAAGCGTCTGCGCAGCCATGCGCCGACGAAAGCCAGCAGCGTGCCGCTGGCGCCGAATCCCAGAAGCGCGGTGCTGATGACGAGGTACGAAAAGTGGTGCCACCGCGCGATGGACAGGCAGCGCATCAGCGCCAACTGGAGGGCGATGACGCCGGCGGAAATCAGGAAGACGGCCAGGACACTCAGCAGGAGGGACGGCTCTTCTCGGCTTGGGACGTCAGGCATCCTCGGAGTTCACCACTGTGGCCGCTGTGGTCGAGCAACCGGTCATTCGCCCCTCCGCACGCGCCCCGTCATGGGAACAAAAGCCACGGGAAGGACGGACCGCGTCTTGATCCCGCCTTCCTTGTCCTTGTTGACGACCACCAGGTATTGGGTTTGGTAAGCGGGGCCCACCGGTACGACCATCTTGCCGCCGGGCTTGAGCTGTCTGACGAGCGGCGGTGGGATGTGGCCGGCCGCCGCCGTCACGATGATTCCGTCGAACGGCGCGTGCTCCTGCCAGCCGTAATAGCCGTCTCCCTGTTTAGTCTTGATGGTTTTGTAGCCCAGTTTTTGCAGGCGCTGACCGACTTGCTTGGCCAGTTCCTTGACGATCTCGATGGAGTAGACGTGCGGCGTCAGCTCGGAGAGTATGGCGGCCTGGTAACCGCTGCCGGTCCCGATCTCCAGCACCTTCTCGCCCGGCTTGAGTTCCAGCAGCTCCGTCATATGTGCAACCAGCGAAGGCTGCGAGATGGTCTGCCCGTAGCCGATGGACCAGGGGCGGTCGCTGTAGGCAAGCCGGCTGTCGCGGGCCAGCATGAACAGATGCCGGGGAACGTTGCGCATCGCTTCTATGACGTCCTTGTCCTTGACCTGTATGCCCCACCGCCGTTCCTCGATGTATACACGCACCAGCTTCAGGCGTTCTTCCTTGCGGTCCTCGAAGCGCGGGCGGTCCCATTTAAGGGGCTCGGCCTGCTTCTTTTCGCCGCCTTCTTCGGTCTCTGTGGCTGACGCCTCGGCGTCTGCGCTCGTGTTCAGATCGGTGTCGGCGGGCGCACCCTCCTCCGCCTCGGTGGCGGCCTCAGACTCCGTCTCAGCGGTCTCTTCCGCCAGCAGCGGCGCCCTGGACCCGGGCGTTGAGTGCAGCGCTAACGCCAGCGTGAGAAGCGCCGCCAGGATAACGGCTCCTCCGAACCACTTCACTGTCGCGTGCTCCATCGCCCGTCACCCCCGATTGCGCGGTGCCGTCTTCATGCGATGTTAGCACAGGCACTCGGCGCGTTCAATGGGCTTTCTGCGGCGGCCCATCGGCCCCCGTACGGACCCGTTCCGCCAATTGAAGGAACAACACAGTGCCCCCAACGACGCCCACCGGCAGAAACACCGCCCCGACCAGGGGGACCATCAGACCCGCCATCAGGGGCAGGCCGAGCCCCAGCAGTTCCCACGCGTGCCGGCGGCCGAACCGCAGCCTCTGCCTCAGCGTCCACCGGCGCCGGCCCATGGGGTAGTCAAGGCATTCCAGCGCCAGCAGAACCGCCGAAGCCATCAAGGCCAGAACGGTCGTCACCGGCACGAGCAGGAGGCCCAGGATCAGAACGCACAGTCCCATTGCCAGCATTACCACGGCGTGAACGACGGACCGCCCGACGTCCACGATTGTGTTCTTGATGCTGAAAGGTTCCTCTTCCACCCGTCCCGCCAGCTTCTTTTCCACTGCTCCCGACAGCAAATCGTAGAACGGTCCGGCCACTGCAAAACAGACCGGCGCATAGGTGAAGACGGCCAGGACGATGAAGGCGAAGAGCACGGCGATAATCAGTACCGTGCGGATGACGGTCCGCCACCACTGCCCGGGTTCTATGATCAGGTCCGCGACGTTGTCCGCCAGCAGCATCACGGCGGCGAAGAAAGCGACGTAGATGAGGAGGCACAACAGGAAAGGCGTCAGCGACAGGAAGAAAATCCTGCGGCTGCGGACGATGATGCCGACCGCCCGGAAGGAACAGGCCGCCCCGTTGAAGAACCTGGTCAGGAAGAACGGATTTCCTTTCCCGTCAGCCATGGCTGCTCAGCTCTGCCGAACGTCAGACCGGGCGCGGGGAGTCGTCTACTTCTTCCCAGAAGGTCGGACCATCCGACCGATTTCGGGCACGAACTCTCCGGCCACAGCGATGGCTTCAACGGCTTGTTTCCGGGAGATGGTGCCGGCCAAATCATAGGTCGCACGGTTACGGTTCCGACGCATCCGGTCCATGATAGCCAACATGTCTGCATACTGTGCGCCAAGACCCATCTCCAGGAAACGCACTACGGTCACGTGGTGGCCTTGTCCGACGGGCCGGTAGCCGGCCCCGAACATGAATGCCCTCCCGGCCTGATGCATGGCATTGTAGGCGATGTTGAGCGCCCACTCGGGGCTCCTCTCGATGATGGCTCTTGCCGTTTCGAGATCCCGCTTGGCGATCTCCAGAGAGTCCCGCACCTGCTTTCGCGAGAACCGGCCGCGCTTGATGCGGCCTTCACTCAGTAGTTCGGAGTAGTCTATCATCCGGACTGCCGATCAAGAGAACCCGGGGACCGGCGAAGACCTCGTGGATGAAGTCGCCTATCTTACCCAGACGCCTCTGGACATCTCCCCGGCTGTAAAGGGTGTAGTTGATCTCCCGTCCAAGGTCCCGCTCCACGCGCGCCACTGCGGGCGCGAGCCGACGATCAGACAACTCTCCCACCACCATCAGGTCAATGTCACTCGAGGCGTTCGCTTCGCCACTGGCATAGGAGCCGAAGATGAAGGCCAACTCAACACCGGCCATGTGCTGGAGCACGTTGCGCAGCCGCACGCTGGCCCCTGCCGTTTTCAGGAACAGATTCCTCAGATCCTCCACGATGGGACAATCCGCACTGACCTCGTATTGCTTCTGGTTGCCGACACGCTGGGCAGAAAGGACACCGGCTTTCGCCAGGTTGCGGAGCTCTCGTCCCACGCTGCCGACAGACTCATCGAGTTCCGAGGCCAGCCGGCGAACATGGAATCGCTCTCCTGGCCGAAAGAAGAAGTGCGCCAGGATCCTCACCCGCAGCTTGGAGGAGAAGAGGCATTTGAGTGTGAGTGGCACCTGTTCCATTGTTTCACCTGTCGCCCTTTTTAGTACGACTGTACTCATTTTTGCATCAGTCGTCAAGAGACGGGAGGTATTCAGGAAGGGAGACCAAGGCTGGGCATAATCCCGGTTACGTGGACGGGGCGGAGGGCCTGTGTGGGCGACAGCGCCTCTCTTGGGCAGCGGGGATAGCGCCGACGAGGGCGCCGCAACTGCGCAGCGGCGCAAGTGGACCAGACGCGCTCCCTGCCGAAGGCGCCCACGCAAGTCACTGCCCGGTCGCCGGAAAACCGATTGACGTGGTTCTCGGGTGCGTTAAGATGTTGGAGATGAGACGTCCGCTCACGGTTCGAGGCTCCGTATCGGGACGGTTTTGGGAGGTAGGGCCATGAGCCTGTCACGGCGCAGGTTTCTGGAACTGGCCTGTCCGCTGGCCGGCGGAGCGGCCGCGGGCTGGCTGCTGTTGAGGCGGTTTCGGGGGTCTGGCGGGGCAATCGCATCGGACCCCCGGTCCGGTGGTGTGCCGAGACTCCCCAGGCTGGAAGCGTCGAAACGTGCCATGATGGACGGATCTGTCACCGAGGCGATGCACTACGAGGAGCTTTCCGGAGGGCGTGTGCGATGCAAGCTCTGCTTCCGGGAGTGCATCATAGGGGAAGGGGGCCGCGGGTTCTGTGAGAACCGGGAGAACCGGCAAGGGAAGCTCTACACCCTGGTTTTCAATCGCCCTTGCGCCCTCCAGATAGACCCCATCGAGAAGGAGCCGCTCTACCACTTTCTGCCGGCGACAACGATCTTCTGCGTGTCCACGGCGTCCTGTAACTACCGTTGCAGGTTCTGCCAGAACTGGCACCTTTCTTACAGCGGCCCGGAGGATGTCTCCGCCTATGACCTGACGGCGGCCGATATCGTGCAGTACGCCAAGAGGAACGGCTGCCCGACGATATCTCACACCTACGCCGAACCGACCGTCCACTACGAATACCTTCTGGCCGTGGCTCGCGAGGCGCGCAAGGAGGGACTGCGTTTCATCTACCATACCAATCTTGGCATCCGGCCGGAGCCGCTGGAGGAGATCCTCCCGCTGGTGAGTGCGCTTTCCATAGACCTGAAGGGCTTCCATCAGGATTACTACGGACGCATGTGCAACGCGAATCTGGCAACGGTGCTGGAGAATCTGAAGATCGTTCGCCGTTCGGGGACCCACTTCGAGCTGGTGAACCTGGTGCTGCCGACGCAGAACGACGATCCCGGGCAGGTCGAGGAGATGTGCACCTGGATCAGGGATAACCTGGGCGCGGACACACCCCTTCATTTCTCCCGCTTCCATCCGACGCACAGATTCAGGGAACTGCCGGCGACGCCCATAAAGACTCTTGAACGGTGCTGCGACATCGCGCAAGAGGCGGGTCTGAGCTTCGTCTCCATCGGGAATGTGCCCGGTCACAGGGCCAATTCGACCTACTGCCCGGACTGCGGCAAACGCCTGATCCACCGCGAGCACTTCGCCGTCCTGGAGAACCGCGTGAAGGAGGGAAGCTGCCCGGACTGCGGTCGGAAGCTGCCCGGCGTGTGGAGCTGAGCATGGGGGCGAGATGGCGGGTTAGCGCCGGCCTCGCCGTGGGCGGCGCCTGCGCCGTCTCGGGTCAGATCATACTGCTGCGCGAACTCCTTGTTGCCTTCCACGGCAACGAGCTTTCGCTGGGCGTCATCCTGGCCGGCTGGCTGTTCTGGGCGGCGGCGGGAAGCTGGCTCATCGGCGCCCGCGCCGACCGATTCCGCCATCCTGTGTCTGTTCTGACGCTTGTGCTGACGTTGGCCTCCTTGCTCCTTCCGGCGACTGTGCTTGCCAGCGTCTGCCTCAAGAAGGCGATCGGGGCGTCGTCCGTCGAGACCCTGGGATTCTTTGAATTCGTGCCGGCGGTCCTCGTTCTATTGGCGCCCTTGTGTCTTGTCCTTGGGAGTTTGTTCGCGATCGGCGCAAGGATACTGGACGATCTGGCGCCCGCGCGCAACGAGGTCAGCCGCGCTTACCTGCTGGAGAGCGCCGGTGCGGGAGCAGGCGGACTGGTGGTCTCCATGGTGATGCTGCCCCTGCTGGAGCCGCTCAGGCTTTCCTTTGCCCTGGGTGCCGTTCTGTTGCTTGTCAGCTTTCTGCTGGCGGGCGAAGTGCCGGCCCGGCACCTCCGGGCAGCTGCGCGTGCGTTCCTCGTCGTCCTGATCGTGGCCTTTGCCGTGGGTGCTGTTAGCCCGCGGGCGGATGCCTTGCGTCGCCGCATTCAGTGGCAGGGCCTGGACCTTCTCGAAGCCGGGAATTCCTTGCTGGGGAACCTCGCAGCCGTGGACCTGCACGGCGAGGTCAGTCTCTACGAGAACGGTCTGCTTGTGGCCACCTCCGGCTATCGGTTTCACGCGGAGGAGCTGGTGCATCTGGGCATGGTCCAGCATCCGGATCCAGGGTCTGTGCTCCTCATCGGCGGCGGCCTGGGCGGCGCCCTGCACGAAATCCTCAAGTACCCCGTCGAGCACTGCGACTACGTTGAACTCGATCCGCAGCTCATCGCGATGGGGCGGCGACACATGCCCCCGCAAGAGCTGGCGCCCCTGGACGACGGGCGTGTTGCGGTTCACTGCGTTGACGGGCGGTACTTCGTCAAGAACGCGCCCCGGAAGTACGACGTTGTCATGCTCGACCTCCCCGGCCCCCGTTCGGCGCAGCTTAACCGGTTCTACTCGCTGGAGTTCTTTGAGGAGGTGCGCCGAATCCTGCGGGACGACGGAGTCCTGGTCTTCGAGATCTCGTCCTCGGAGGTCTATCCTGCCGCCGAGCAGCGGCTGCTGCTTGCTTCGCTCAGAAGGACGGCCGGCCTCGCTTTCCCGCGCGTGGCCACTCTTCCGGGCGACATGTGTTACTTCGTTCTGTCCACGGGGGGCGCCTCGCTTACCGAGGCGGGCGCGATCCTGGAGCGCCTTTCGGTGGCTGGAATCGAGACGCAGTACGTGCGCGAGACCATGCTGCCCTTTCGGCTGACGCCGTGGCGCGCGGCGCAGTTGGAGCAGGCGCTGCAAGAGAAGGAACAGCAGGCCAGGATCAACAGGGATTTCCAGCCGCTCGGCTACCTTTACGACCTGGCTCAGTGGTCCGCCCAGTTCCGGGGCCCGCTTCGGCGATGGGTGGGGAAGGTCATCGAAGCCAGGCGCTGGTGGGCGTATGTCATTCCCCTTGTGCTTTTCCTCGTTCTGGCGGCGGTCAGATATGCCGGGGAGGGCCGGGCAGCCGGGGCGGGGACGCGCGGGATTCCGTCGGAGGGCCGCCGCCTGGCCGTCGGCGCGGCGGTGGGAGTGACCGGGATTTCGGAGATTGTGTTTCAGGTCACCGTCATGGTGGGCTTCCAGGTCATGTACGGGCATCTGTTCTATCGCCTGGGAGTCATGGTGGCGGCATTCATGGCGGGGCTGGCAGTGGGCAGCTTCTGGCTGTGGCGCCGGGTCGAGATGTCGCCCGCGCGAGCCTGGCGGGGTTTCTTGCAGGTTCACGTCGCGATCCTTCTGTATCCGCTCGTCCTGCCTTTGCTGTTCCGGTGCAACCTGCCGTCATGGCTCTTCATGTTCCTGCCTGCCGTGTCCGGGATCCTGGGGGGACTTGAGTTTCCGCTTGCCGTGCGGCTCTGGCAGCGCAGTGGCCGAGGGGTGGGCAGGGCGGCGGGGGCCCTTTATGCCATTGACTCCTTCGGGGCCTGCGTGGGGGCGGCCATCGTCGGCCCGTTCTTGATCCCGCTGCTGGGACTGGTGGGGATCTGCTGGTGGACGGCGCTCCTCAACGGCTGCACCCTGGTTCTGCTGCTTCTGCCATCCCGCCAGCCTGGCAGGCCCGCCCGACCGTAGGACCTCAAGCTCCTCCAGCTCGTGGTTTCTGTGCTTGTGGTTGTCAGTCTAGTGCTTTGTCAATCCACCAATGACGGGTAGGGCGGTTCGCGAACTTTAGACGCCCTGGCGGCCGCCCCTACAAGACCAACGGCATTCTTCTTGTTCAGTATCCCCTTTGTCTGTAACAGGCCATATGCAGCTTGACAAAGCACCAGCTTGCTCCTTGCGGAGGCGGGATTCCCGCCGTATGATGGCCGGCCAACGGCGGACGTTGTAAGCACCAGTCCGCCGGCCCCAGGCCCAACCCGGGAGCATCCCATGGACGTACTGACGGACCTGAACACAGCCTTCGAGGTACAGGAACGCCGGCCGGAGCTGGCGTTCCTGCCGCTGGGAGCTACGGAGCAGCACTCACGGCACTTGCCGCTCGCAACCGATACGCTGCTGGGCGAACGGCTTTCCGGGGACATCCTGGAAGCGATTGACCGGTCCGGAACGGCGCTGCTGTTGCGGACGTTGCCGATCTCGTCGTCTGAGGAAAACACGGGGTTCGTCGGCACGGTGTCTTTCACTCCGCTGACGATGCGGGGCATCGTTCGCGATGCGTGGGATACGCTCAGTCGGTCGGGCATCCGGTGGCTGGTGGTGGCCGCCTGGCACGGGGGCAATTTCATCGTCAAGCCGGTCGTGCGGGAGATCAACCATGAGATCGGCCGTTGCGGTGCGATCTATCTGAACCCGTGGGAGCATGTGCCCAAAGCCGCCTACGAGCAGTTCGGATCGGGGTTCGAGGTGCACTGCGGCGACGTGGAGACATCGTTGATGCTTGCGCTGTGCCCCGAGAGGGTGGGCGATGATCGGCGCGACAACCCCGTGGCGTTCGATGCCATCTGGCAGGATATGTTCTCGATGAAGACCCTCGTCGGCGAGGAGGGGCATGCCGGACACCCGACGCAAGCGACGGCCGAGAAGGGCCGAAGGTTCGTCCGGACGCTCGTCGAGCAGTCGGCGCGTTATCTGGAGCGGATCCTGAAGATGGCCGAGCAGCACGAGCAGTACTAGCGTCGTCAATGGCGGAAGCCCCCGCGTCATGGCAAACGGTTCGGAGCAAGACAGCAGCATTCTGCGCCGCGGGCGGCGCAGAGCGCCCCTTACATGTCTCCGGAGTGCTTCCGCGAGATGGTCAAACCCTACTTTGCCGAATACGTAGCTTCGATTAAGCGGAATTGCCCCCGCGCCGCGATTGCCCATCATTGCTGCGGCAGCGTCTTCCGGCTGCTGGACGACCTGGCGGAGATCGGCGTCGAAATCATCAATCCCGTCCAAACCACCGCGCACGAGATGTCGCCTGAGAATCTGGCGTCGAAGAAAGACCGTCTCAGCTTCCACGGCGGCCTCGACTTGCAGCACGTCCTCCCCCACGGCACCATCGCCGAGGTGGAAGAGTTCGTGAAGCACTTGATCCGGCACCTGGCCCCGGCGCGTGGCTACATACTGGCCGCTTGCCACACGCTGCCGGACGACGTAAGGCCGGAGAACGTGGTCGCCATGCTCGAAGCAGCGCTGACATGGGGCGCCTACCCGCTGAGCCTGTAAGGGAACCGGCCCTGCCCCCGCGCCGCAGACCTGCGCGGCGCATGAAGGCAGTGGGGTTTTGTGCTAACCTGGGATTCAAGAGGCTGTCCGAAAAGGCGCGGAGGTCCTGAGTATCGTAATGCGGGAGGAGATGAGGGGGAGTGGCACGGCGAATCCGAGCGAGACGGCAGACGATCTCGACGCGCAAGCTTGAGCCACGACGGGGCCGCACGCTGAGTCTGGTCTGCGTTGCTCTGTGGGCCGTCCTGATCGCTGCGCTGAGCCTGCTGCCTCACCCGCCGGGAGCGGCAGCGGCGGCACTCATTCCCCACGCGGCCTTCGTTGGTCACGCTGCGGTCTACGCCATTCTGTCCCTGCTCATCATCTGGGCTATGGCGGGTGCGAGCTGGCGGGCGCGTCTCATCGGGGCCGTCGTCGGCGCTGTCCTGTTCGGGATTGTCATGGAGCTTCTGCAGCCCCTGACGGGGCGCTATCTTGATATCGTGGACGTCGTCGCCAACGGTGCGGGGATCGCTGCGGCGGTGCTGGTTGCGGCAGCGGTCGCGGGCCTCCGGCGGAAGTCCGATGCAAGCAAGGAGTGAGGAATGCCGGATAGAGAGGAACTTGAGATGGCCGCAGGGCACGCGGGGGCCGATCTCTTCGGTGTGGCGGATATCGCGCGGTTTGACGAGTTGGCCCCCGAGAAGCATCCGCGGTCCATTTTCCCGGAGACCAGGTCCGTGGTCGTGCTGGGTCGGCGCATTCCACGCGGCGCTCTGAGGGGCGTGGAGGAAGGGACGAACTTCTCCAACTATCGTTTGTACGGCTGCGAATGGCTTGACAACCAGTTCACGTCCCTCGTTACGTTTCGGGTCTGCGAGTTCATTGAAGATGCCGGCTGGGAGGCCTGCCCCCTGCCAAACCTTCCTCCGGAGGTCCCGCCGATGGGGGTTGCAGTGGCCGAAGGCCGCCCGGCTCCGAACGTCATGCTCGACCTGGACGACGCGGCGGTGCGGGCCGGCGTGGGCGAGATCGGATACTGTGGCCTGCTGCTGACTCCGCAGTTCGGCACGCGGCAGCGGATTCAGGTCATCCTGACCGATGCCGACATCGAGCCGACGCCGATGCTTGATGGGCCCATTGATCCGCGCACGCCGCAGTTCAGGGACGTGTGCCCCTTCGGGGCCTTCGTCGGTGAGACGGAGCTGAGCGTGTGCGGCAAGAAGATGCTTGTGGCCGAGATTGACTACGGCCGATGCAGGACTTGCAAGAGCGGCGCCATGCCCAACCGCATGCATCCCGCCGGCAGGCCGGACCGCATTGCGGCCCACTGCGGTCGGACCTGCCTGGACCTGCTTGAAAAGGAAGGCCGGGTCGCCAATCGCTTCCACGTGCCGCTGCGCAAGCGCGAAGCCTGGCTCATCAGGCCCGAACTCGACCTCTACGACCTCTGAGGAGACGGTGCGATGCGGAAGCGGTCCGTCACCAAAGAGCAGATCAAGCAGTTCGCCCTGTCGCGCGGCCTGGACCTTTTCGGGGTGGCCAACATCGAGCGTTTCCAGAATGCGCCGCGGCGGATGCATCCGGCCAGCATCTTCCCGGAGGCCCGGTCGGTCATTGCCGTGGGCAGGCGCATAATCCGCGGCGGCTGGCGCGGCATAGAAGAGGGCACCTACTGGCCCACCTACACGCATTTCGATTACCACGGTTTGCTCAACACGTTCTTCATCCCGCTGCCGCTTTACGAGACGGCGTGCTTCATCGAGGACTTCGGCTACGAGGCCGTGCCTCATTTTCCGGGGGTGCCTGAGACCCAGCCTCCGGCCAGCCCTCTGCGGCCCGGGGGCGTGGCGCCCGAAGTGCAACTGGCCATCCGCATTGCGGCCATGGCGGCGGGCCTGGGGGAGATCGGATGGTCGAAGGTGTTCCTGACCAAAAGGTTCGGGCCTCGGCAGCGCCTGGCGGCC
Organism: Planctomycetota bacterium; assembly: GCA_030628375.1. Classification (GTDB taxonomy): domain Bacteria; phylum Planctomycetota; class Brocadiia; order SM23-32; family SM23-32; genus DAOVRD01. The sequence continues at coordinate 7,307 of DAOVRD010000033.1, read as the reverse complement.
ATTATCACCGACCTGGAGTTGGAACCGGACCCGCTGGTGGAGCCCCACAGCATCTGCAAGCTGGACATGGCTTGCGTGGAGGGATGCCCCGGCGCCATTCCGCACATCAGGGAGAACCGGTTCGTTGAAATCGAGATCGAGGACCAGAAATACCGTTGGGCGGACGTGGACTTCGGCAAGTGCACGCTGATGTTCCACGGGGGCGACCCGCGCCTTTCACCGTTCATTCCCAAGGCGTTTCCCGGCTACCACTTCGACGTGACGAAGCAGAATCTGAGCGAGGAAGCTGCTTACAAGTTCTGCTGGCCGATGTCGCTGGGCGGCTGGCGCGTCACCGGGGAGTTCCCCGAGGGTTACCAGACCCCCGGTCACGCCTACATTGCAAAATGGGGTGTGGGCGGGAGTTACGGCGTGGGCGGGTCGCGCGGCTGCATGCGCAGTTGCTTCAATTACCTGGAGAAGCACGGTCTGATTGAGCAGACGTTCGAGGGCGGCGAGTTCATCAAGCGTCCGCGCTGGCTTCTCGACGCCCACGGGCGGCCTGCGGGGGCCGGCCCTGCAACGGACTCCGGGTAGAGCAACGGGGGATGGTTGGGAACCGGCCTGCCGTGAGGCGATGCAGTAGCCGGTGCGTGCCCGGCCCGCGCGAGGTCTCCACGCGTTGACGTTCCAATTGGTGCCCCGTACCGCTAAACCTTACAGGCACATCGCCCGCCCATGGGTTTGGGCGACACCGTTCATGAGCCAGGCGGTCCCAGGAACTTGTCTGCATTGAAGTGAATCAGGTGATCAGGGATCTCCGCGATCCAGACCTCTGTTTCCCAAGCGATAGACTCGATGTGTTGCTTGAACTGCCGAAAGTCTGGAAACGCGCTGACGTACGCCAGCTTGGCGGGTGAATCGGCAAGCAGTTTCTCAAGCTCCATCTGCCTCTTTGGCGTGACCGGGCCGTGGGAGGTCACGGCCTCAATGAGGTAGAGAAGATTCCTTTGCGGGGAGTAGAGGACGATATCTGGAGCCTTGCCGTGCTCTGTGATGGGAAACCCGAGGGCTTGCAGCCGTTCAGTAGCCATGTGCAGGTTCTTCTTCGCCACGTCGCCGAAGTAAAGGACCTCAGCTCCAGGCGCGAACGTGGTGCAAAGTCGTTAATGATTGCGCGTTGAAGCAGGTTATGCTGGCCGGGGGAGACCCTGAAACGCTTGCCAGAGGGCAGCTGCACAGGGATCGTATGGCGCTCCCGCGTGCGAAGGTAGATCTCCAGAAGCATGCCATGGGTCTTGCGAAATCGCTGCAACCTTTTCTTGTAAGTTCTGGTTCCGTAGGCTCTGACGACATTAAGAGCTGCATCCGTCAGAGCGTAGTGCGTCCGTGGACTATTCGTGGGGAGGTCGGGAGCGTCCGGGTTCTTCTTTACGATGCCTGCTTGCTCGAACTGGTGTAAGACCCGGCGGCGGATCGTTTCCCTCGTATTCTCAGCGTACTGCTTCCCGTAATCTTCCGAAATGGCCGTAAGGATGTCGTGGATTCTTAAGCTCCGTTTCGTCGCGTTTTTCCACTGAGAGCGTTTCTTGGCGCCCGTGAGGACCAAAAGGGTGTAACCAGCGATCTCATTGCGCTGTTCGGCGGGCAAACCAAAATCGTCCAGTATTTGGCGCGCTTGCTCTACCTTAGCCACCAAGTGTCTCCTGGGTCACTCGGTTGTGGGCGAGGTGCTTTGGTATCCGTAGCGTCTCCGCGACAACCTTCTGGGCCTCACCCACCGTTCTCGATGCTCCTAGTTCTCTTCCGATGTGGTGGATTTCGTCGATCGTTGGTAAGGGCATTGTGCGAAGCTCTGTCGCACTGACTTGCGTGTTGCCATTGGAAACACGGAAGTAGCGGTCTATGATAGGTGCGTTTAGTACGGCAGCTATTCCGATCACTTCTTCGACCGAAAGCGGGGAGCCACGACGGGCAATGTAGTTGAGGTGATTCTCCAGGGCCACCTGCTGGTAGGCGAAGGTGCTGGCGATGAAAGGAGCCGCCACTATCCGACGTGATTCCTCTTTCGCACTGAACCGCCGCACAATCACGTAGTTGGCATTCGGAAGAAGTAGCTTCCGCGAAGCGGCCGTTGCAAGCAAAAACTGGGGCTTCCGGAACTCGGGAAGCGGCCATTCCGTAAGCATTGGTCGGATGTGTTGCATCCAGAGGAAGGGTACTGTGTCCTGAGCTTCGACGTTCTGCTGAAACTCCTCGGCCCTGAACGGCACCACCGGTCCGGTGGAGACGTGAAGTTCCAAAGACTCGACTGTTTCTGGCCACTGTGACACGAATTCTACGGCCTCGTCATCGGCAGGGGAAACGGGAATGCGGAGAGGCGCACCAGGAAGGTTGGGCCTGAGAACACGTGAGAGGGGCACAGACCGGCCGTACGGATGCCCTAGCTCTGTCAGTCCCCGACTCATTGTGATGGTAACGCGATGATGGTTGGTTCGGTCGGTTATTCCGTCGCGTCGAGCAGCGAGGATCAGGTTCTCCTGCAGCACTTCCTGGTCGCAAAACGCCTCGCGACGCGAGTGGAATAGGTGGATGTTTTTTGGTCGCATTATCGAAAAGAAGGCTGCCCTGAAGCGCCGGAAGTACAAACCGGACGCGAAGCTTCGAGGAACAACAAAAACGAAATGGCCGTCGTGCCGGAGCATCCGGGCTGAGATCGCCATGAACAGCGCATAGACATTAGGCTGGCCGTGCACGACTTCGGCTGCGACGACGGATCGTGGATCATTCTTGCGGATCTTGCCGTACGGGGGATTGGAGATCGTGAGGTCATACTTTCGCGACGCGTGGGCGCTTGTGTCAAAAGGCAACACCCCGCCCAGACGATGGGCGCAAGCTGTGACAAAGTCTTCATTCGGGATATCGAACGTGAGGGGAATTCTGCTTTCACCCAAGAAGTTCCGGCAGGACACGAGCGTGCGCTTCAGCAACGGCAGGAGGTCCTTACTGGTCTCATAAGCATCTATGTGAACAGCCCTGCAAGAAGAAAGCGAACTGAGACGTTCGCAGACTGCAGCGGAGAGAACTCCTGTGCCAGCTCCCGGGTCGAGCACGAAGATGTCCTGGGCTTTTCCGGGCTCAAAGAGACTGGCCATGTGGCGAGCGATAGCTGGAGGCGTAAAGAACTGGCCTTCGTTTTTCCGCCTTTCCTTCGCCACCGACTCGATATAGCCCCTTGCCGACTCGTACGCCGCTGTCACCAAATCCGGAGACGTCTCTGAACTCCGAACTGGTTGTGGGCTATCTTGTCGAGAATCAGACGTCATGGCGCCCTCTTCCCGAGAGGGTTGGTATTGCCGTAGCGTTGCTTGCCAACAATAACCTTTCCTCTCGCCCGTGGCAAATCCAGATCGTAAGGTTTGTCGCTAGGCCTGCCCTTTCTTGAGAACTATCAACGGCCGACCTGAAGCTCCTGGATTCGGTCGCGCAGCATCGCGGCGCGTTCGAAGTCCAGGTTGCCGGCGGCCTCCTTCATCTCGCGCTCCAGTTCGTCCAGGCGGTTCGCCGTGACGTAGTCCTCCTCGGACTCAGCGATGACGGGCGTCTCCACGCGCCGTCTCCACGCCTGGGCCTCGTAGGTAATGCCCGGCTGGATCTTCTTCTGGATGGTCAGGGGGGTGATGCCGTGCTTCCTGTTGTAGTCGAGCTGGATTTCACGGCGACGGTCTGTTTCTTCGATGGCGCGGGCCATTGATTGGGTCATCTCGTCGGCATAGAGGATGACCTCTGCGTTGACGTTGCGTGCGCAGCGGCCCATGGTCTGGATGAGCGAGGTGTCGGAGCGCAGGAATCCTTCCCGGTCGGCGTCCAGGATGGCCACAAGCGAGACCTCCGGCAGGTCGAGCCCTTCCCTGAGCAGGTTCACGCCGACGATGACGTCGTATTTGCCCTGCCGCAGGTCGTTCAGGATCTCCACCCGCTCGATGGTGCCCACTTCACTGTGCAGGTAACAGCCGTCTATGCCCTCCTCGCGCAGGTAGTCGGCCAGGTCCTCGGCGAGGCGCTTGGTCAGCGTGGTGACCAGGACGCGCTCGCCCTTTGCGGCGCGCCCTGCTATTTCGCCCATAACGTCCTGGACCTGGCCTCGCGCCCCTCGCACGTCAATCCTGGGGTCCACCAGTCCCGTGGGTCGGATTATCTGCTGGACCACCCGCCCGCCGGATCTCTCGACCTCGTACTGGGCGGGCGTAGCGGACACGAAGAGCACCCGGCCCACCAGAGCCTCCCATTCCTGGAACGTCAGCGGCCGGTTGTCCAGGGCGGACGGCAGTCGGAAGCCGTAGTTCACCAGCGTCTGCTTGCGCGAGCGGTCGCCGTGGTACATGGCGCGGATCTGCGGCACGCTCTGGTGGCTCTCATCCGCAATGCAGAGGAAATCGTCCGGGAAGTAGTCCAGCAAGCAGGTGGGCCTCTCGCCGGGCTGGCGGCCGTCAATGTGTCGGGCGTAGTTCTCGATGCCGGGGCAGAAACCGACCTCCGAGATCAGTTCCATGTCGTAGCGGGTGCGCGCTTCCAGCCGCTGCGCCTCCAGGTTCTTGCCCTGGCTGCGCAACTGGTCGAGCCTCTCGGCGAGTTCGGCCTCGATGCTGCCCAATATGCTCTGGATCCGTTCCTCGGGCGTCACGAAATGTTTCGCCGGATAGATGGCGATCGAGTCGGCTTCCTCCAGGTTTCGCCCGCTCAGCGGGTCTATCACGACAATGCGGTCCACGCAATCCCCGAAGAAGTCCACGCGGTAGGCGATCTCCTCGTAGGCGGGGTATAGCTCCACCACGTCGCCGCGGGCGCGGAAGCTGCCGCGCCTCAAGTCGCTGTCGCTGCGGCTGTACTGGATCTCCACGAGCTGTCCCAGCATCTCGTCCCGCTCTATCTGCTGACCCACCTCCACGGACACGAACATGCTCTGGTAGTGTTCGGGCGAGCCGATGCCGTAGATGCAGGAGACGCTGGCCACGATCACCACGTCGTCCCGTTGCATGAGCCGTGTGGTGGCGGCCAGCCGGAGCCGGTCAATGTCCTGATTGATGGACGCGTCCTTGGCGATGTACAGGTCGCGCGACGGGATGTAGGCCTCCGGCTGGTAGTAGTCGTAGTAGCTGACGAAGTAGCCGACGGCGTTGTCCGGAAAGAACTCCTTGAACTCGCCGTAGAGCTGTGCGGCGAGCGTCTTGTTGTGGCTGATGACCAGAGTGGGCAGGCCCAGCGCGGCGATCAGGTTGGCCATCGAGAACGTCTTGCCGGTGCCGGTGGCGCCCAGAAGGGTTTCACAGCGACTGCCGCCCTGGAACCGTTCGATGAGCTGACGGATCGCTTCGGGCTGGTCGCCTGCGGGCTCGTAGGACGATTGGAGTTGAAACTGCGCCATCTCAGTCGCCGTCTCTTTTGGCCGGCGTGCTCGGCGGAGCGCACATGGCACGCGGCCGGATTTTTTCGACGGTCTTCGGGCCTATCCCCGGCACCTCGGTCAATTCCTCCAGCGAGGCGAACGGGCCGTGCTCGTTGCGGTACTGGACGATGGCCCGGGCCGTCTTCGGACCGATGCCTTCAAGCACCTCCAATTCGTACTGCTCCGCTGCGTTGATGTCGAGCCTGGCCGGTTGCAGCAGGACGTCGGCCTCCTCGCTGACGGAGACCTCGCCATGACCCCAGATGTAACCGGACGCGCGCGCCAGGATCATGGCCAGAAGGACGATGCCTACGCCCACCCCGAGCACGAGCAGTTCCCTACCCGAAAGCGAAAACCAGCGCGTAGAGGTCAGGGGGCGTCTATTCATTGCCCGGGACGCCCTCCGCCAGCACCCGCCCTGCCGCAATGGCACGACGCAGGTCTTCGGGCACTGTCTCACGCACCTGTTCTTCGACCCGGACCTTCAGGGCTCCAGAGGCGTCGCGGTAGTAATAGGCCTTTATGATCACGCCGGGATGATGATTGCACACCACCATCGGCGTATGCGTCCCGCGATGCCTGACCAGGATATAGCTGACGCCGCCGCCTTGCCGATCGTAGGGGCAACGGAACAGCTTGGCCACCTCCTCCCTCTGATCGGAGGTTACCTTCTCGCCTGTGGGTCTGGCGATCTCCCACCGATGGCGCTCCGGCTGGAGCACCTGACGTCGCAGATCGGACACGCTTTCGAACTCACGAGGGTGCTTGTAGAGCATCTGCGCCAGCAGCATCAGGGCTTCCATGTTGTCGCGGCAGCGGAACTTCGCGCTCGGTTTCAGAGACATGACGTAGCGCGCCCATGCCATTTCGAAGGCCTCTATGTTCGTGCCGAAGCTGGCGCGGAACGCCTCGTCCTCATCTTCTCGTTCGGACAGTTCCTTCAGGAATTGGTTCAGCAGGCCGGCGTAGCGTCCGTTGTCTGCGTGGATGAGGAAGTGCGCCACGGACCAGGCCTGGCTGTAGTGCAAGTCGGCGCGTCGGCTGTCGGTGCGCACGTTCCGGAGCCACTGGTCCGGCGCCATGCTGCACAGATCGCGCAAGGGAATGTAGGTGCCCTGCCTGATGGCCCGTTGGACGGTGTGGAGGCGCATCGTGGGCACCTGCCCCGTCGTGAATCCCTGCCCGTTCCACGTGGCCTCCGAGAAGTACTCGGCCAGCCCCTCGTTAAGCCAAACCGGGCAGTCCTGAGAAACAACGAAGTACATGAACTGGTGGAAGCCCTCGTGATAGAGGGTGCGGAAGACCTCTTCCGCTGTCCTGCCGTGGGCGTGGGCCGCCAGAAGCTGATCGTCGGCGACGAACACCCCCGTCGAGCCCCTGGCCTGTGCGGGGATGACTCTCAGATACTGCTCCTCGCTCTTGAAAACCGCCACGTTGAAGGGCTCCCTCATCTGGCCGTAGCGTTCGAAACGGCGCGAATACTCCTTGAAAATCTCTTCCATGTGGTCCGCGATTACTTCGGTGAATTCCCTACTGATGTCCGTCCTGATGGAGTAGTGCGGTGTCTTCTTGCGGAACGTCTCCGAGCGGGCCTGTGCAGCGCCTGCGAGCAAGCCCGTCAGCGCCACCACGACCAGACCTGCCTGTAATGTTCTATTGGGCTGAAAGGACACTTGCATGGTCCCTGGGGCGAGCACGGGAAGCTTCTTGCACAGAACTGCCGGTGGTTGGGCATTCATCATTCTACTTCTGGCGGCCCAGGGGGTCAACGCGGCGGGCGGGACCTCCTGCCCGTCATTCGGCAGACTGTCAGGCAGGAGTGCCTCAGCGGCAGGGAGACGAGGTGCACGAACGACGTCGGTGACCTGGCAAGCGGGACATG
>DAOVRD010000061.1 GCA_030628375.1 Planctomycetota bacterium | reverse complement strand
TCAGGGACGTTGTCCGGCAAGGACGGCAGGTAGATAGTCCTGCCGTTTGTCCGGCACCTGTTGCCTCTGCAGATGAGCCTCAGGCCGTATCGGTCCGTTATCACGCGACTGACCTTCTCCAGCGCAGTCTCCAGGCTACTGGCTCTCATTGGACCTTTTCCTCCTTGTGTGTGCAAAAGAAAACCCGAAAGGTGCGTTCCTTTCGGGGTCCAAAAGCGAACGACAATTGCTGTACTGTTTGGGTCAGTCGCTGCTTACTTGCTTTCGGCAGGGGCTTCCCGGTTGGCTTCGAGGTCGTCTAGAGCTTCCTGCGCTTCTGCGTTGCCCTGTTCTGCGGATCTGCGGAACCACTTGACTGCCTCCACCACATCCTTCGGGAGATCTTCGCCCCTCAAATACATCGTACCGAGTTGGTATTGTGCGAGTGCGTAGCCCCCTTCTGCGGCCTTGTGACACCATTTGACTGCTTCCACAACGTCCTTGGGAACGCCGTCTCCGCTGTAGTACGCGGCACCCAGGAGGAATTGTGCCGGTGCGTGGCCCTGTTCAGCGGCCTTGTGACACCACTTGACTGCTTCCGCCACGTCCTTGGGGACGCCTTCTCCGCTGGCGTAAGCCGCACCCAAAGCGGCTTGCGCGTCCGCACAGCCCTGTTCTGCCGCTTTGCGCAAGAGAGCCAGGCCACTCTCCCCTTGACCACTTTCGATGTATGCTACCCCCAGGACAGCCATCGCATCTACGTAGTCCTGAACCACGGCCTTCCGCAACCAAAGTACAGCTGCCTCGTTATCTTCTGCCACGCCCCCGACGCCATATAGATAGCAAGAGCCTATATGGCATTGCTCCTTCGGGCCCGTGATCTTGTCGAGGTCTTCAGGTTTGAGGTGTTTTGTGACGGGCCACTTCAGGGCGCGACACATGTCACCAAAAGCTGATTCCGTCTCCAGCCACCGCGATGCTTCATATGTATGTCTGAACTTGATGAAGTAGCCAGAGCACTCGTACAGATATATGGTCGAGATATGTGATCCGTCTACCCGAGGAAGCTCAAACTCCGCGAATAGCCCGATAGCCTGGCCTTCTCCGCCGGTACTTCCAAATCGCCATTCACGTATTTTCTTTGCCTCGGGCAAACGGATTCCTATGGCTGCGAGGCACAACGCCCACTCTTCCAAGAATTCTCTGGATGGGGGGAGAACCTTGAAGACCTCTGATTTCTTCCGACTGATAATAGGCTTTCCTTCTTCGTCCAGGATAAGACGGGGGCCACGAGTTCCTTCTGGTGCGGGATAGACGTATATGGTCAAGATTGCGACATCTGGCCATTTGTACTCGATTGCGACGCCAAGTTCTTTCTCGGGGTATTCCTCCTTCCCCACGTACTCGAACTTACCCACCTTCCGTGGGAACCTCATCTTCGCAGGTTCATAGCTGAAAACGAGGAAATCATCGGATTCTTCGTTGGCACTTGTCTGCTTCTCTATGTTTTCGCCCGCCGATTGAATTGTTTCAGCGGCGTCGGCCCACAAGTGACCAAACGTGCACCAGAGAAACGATGCCAACAGCAGGAAGACATGTGTTCGACGCATGAAGGGGGTACTTCCCGTATGAAAACCGCAACATCTTCTTTGGTTATTTCCATTTGCTGCAGCAGCCCAAATCGTACCGGGCCAGTTGACTGTCTTCATTCTCTGTTACCTCCAGCGGAAAAGGTCCTGACATGGAAAGATGCTAATCGAATTGCTTGGCACCCCGCAAGGCGTCAAGTCGTAAGTGCCCTAGTGTACCCAAATCATAGTACATCACCGAGATGTCTCTGGAAGATCTCGGAAACCACCTGCCTGTCGGACTGCTGAAGGCGGCTCAGTACGGCCAGCTGCAAGGCGGCTGAGAACTCGCCCAGTTGGCTGTACTTCCTTGCCAGTTCGATCAGGCGCCTGGTGGAGAAGGTGCAGAAGATCTGGTCCTCCTCCCGGGCCTTGCGGACATCCGTGGCCACCTTGACGAGCGTTCGGGCCATGGCCTTGGTGCAGCTGGGGGCCCTGTTCCTGACGATCTGGGCCTCAAGCGGCGGGGGCATGTAGGACATCTCGAAGACACTGGCGAACCTGTCGAGAAAAGCGGCGTTGAGCACCTTGATCCCGGCGTAGAGCCCGGTTTCGTCGCCATGTCCGAGCGAATTGGCGGTGGTGACAAGGCGGAAGTTCTCGTGGGGCTCGATGATCTCGCCTCCGTTCTGGAGAAGCACGAGCTTGCCGCGCGCCTCCATGACTTGATGGATGGAAAACGCAACCGAGGGCTCTATGCCGTCGATCTCGTCGATCAGGCAGATTGCGCCCATCTTCATCGCTCGGGGCAGGAAGCCGTAGTTATAGGTGGTCTCGCCGTCCTGGACGGTCCACTCGCCCAGAAGGTCGGACTCGGTGACTCCTCCTGAGGCTGCGACCCTCACAACCGGCCAGTTAAGCCTCGCCGCCAGCTGCTCAACGAGAGTGCTCTTGCCGCAGCCAGTGGGGCCTACGAGCAGGATCTTCTCGCCTTCCCTCAGTGAGATCAGGATCTGCCTGGCGAGGCCTTCGTCGAAGACGTAACACTCATCCACCTCCGGCACGAGCTCACCCGGAAGGATGTCGGTCAGGAACTCCACGCCGAACAGCTCCGTCTTTTTCTTGAGCCCCTTGTCACTGGCCACGATCCGTTGCTCACGGATGTAAGCAGCCAGATCCTCGCTGATCAGGGGTGCGCCAGGACAGCGTTCCTGGTATTTCTCCGGGCGCATCTCGTGCACTTCCCTCAGGTGAGAGAAGAGCTGATGTGACTTTTCTCCGCACAACCCGCAGTAGACTTCCATTTGTTCTTCCTTTCCGTACATGAAAAGGGGGCCTGAAACTCCTGGGCCCCATGGTTAATGCTACTTCGCCGTCTTCCGGCGTCAGCAAGCGAAAGGCATCACCTCTCCTCTCTGGGACAGTCCGCGTGCTTCATGCGTCCGGCCAGGCTGAGGACTTCGGTGAACTCCTCACTCGGGGCTTCCGGTGGTTCCCAGACGCCGATGTGGCACGGTCTCCCCGCTACCCTGTGCTTTTCCTCCGTGCAGTCGAAGTCACACAGTATGACGCGCACAGGGGTATTTCCTTCTACGCCCTGCACTACGCCGCCCTCAACGAACACGACAATTGTGGGCTGGCCATCCGTTTCTGCGCCATCGAGTATCGTGTGGACGAACTCCCACAACCCCGCCAGACAGGACCGTTCGTCGTCGGTCAGAGGACTCTTGTCTACCACCTTTCCGAGAATGGCCGCCTGAAGCTTGAGAAGCTCCGGATCCATTCTCTGATTGGGAAGCGTCTCCCTCCCCGCTGCTGTTGATGGGCCTGCTTCAGACTCGTTCATTGTGCCTCCTCCTTGCCTTCTATGTGCGTTGCCGGCATACCGCTGCTGCCGCACGGAACTTCGCGCCCGTCTTTGTCCAAGACGTCCGTCACGTCGATCAGGACCCAAACGTCTTGCCAGCTATGCCCGCAATCGGGGCATTCGACTGGAGCCCACGCAACCACGCCGTCCGCCTCCAGCGGCCCCGATGCAACGTTCTTACTCCTGCAGAACGGACAGATGTTGCAGGAAGACTCGAAGTACCTCCTCTTGAAAGGCGGCATCTTTGCTCGGCGCGTGACAGCTTGCAATGCACGGGCAGCGTCGTCTTCTCGCAGTTTGTGCACCAGCTCCTGGATGCGTTCGAGGGCATCCTTGCTCTCAGCCCGGGCAACCTGTTCTTTGCTCCCGACGAAGAACCTTCCCTGCTGGCTTTCCCACTCCGTCGTGAACTTCGCGGCCTCTACGGCATAGGGACCGAACTCCCGGACTTTGTCGTTGATTTCCGATGCGTGCGAAGCAGAGGCGTAACCGTAGATATTGACCTCCACTTCAAGAATGCCCGACCCGTATTTTCCCTCGCCTGCTTTCCCAGGCAGGACATTCCTTTCGTCCATGCCGTCGGCAAGGACTCGGAGTTCCTCGACGATCTTCATCGTCTCAGGGCAGGATTTGACCCTGACGGTGCCTGTTGTAAGCGCAAAGCCACCCATTTGGGCGCTCCTTTCCGTGCTCAACCGGAGTGGTCGCCAAAACGCCAGACAAGGGTAAGAGGGCCCGGTTGTCCCGAGCCCTTTTCCCCAAGACCAACCCGGAGCTGAAGGACCTACTCCGGCTCGATGGGCGCGATCTTCAACGCCTTTTCTTCAAGCGCCGTAGGCTTCGCTTCCAGCAGGGCGTTTACCTGCTCCCAGAGCTCCTTGATCTGGGCGCTGCATGTGGCAATCCAGACCGTGTCAAGGAGGTTGTCCTTTTCGTTGCGGAGCCCAATCACCTGTCGGCCAAGGTCGCTCTCGGCCAAAATGTCGGCCTCCAGGGCTTTGGCGCGGGCCTTGACCGCGTCCTCCACCATGTAGTCATGGCCCCCGTAGCCCCCGCTTTCGAGTTCGTCTTCAACAGTGGTGCCGTTGATGACGGCCCTCTGCTCGGCCTTGAGTCGCCGCTGGCGTCGTTCGAGCTGTTCGCGCTCTTTCTGAAGGGCTTCAAGCTCACGCTGCTGGGCGCCGATGGCCAGGCTCTCGTAGGCCTTCTGGCGTGCGTCTTCGGACACGCGCTGAAGCAGCGTTGGATCCTCCCTCGCGACCAGCGTTTCGATGCGCTGATCGATGCGCTTGGCGATTCGGTCTCGCCAATGCTCCCTCTCTCTAACTGTGAGTCCCATAGTTACTTCTCCTTATGTTTAGATGAACCCCGGCACAGTACCGAGGTGGCCGTTGGAAAACACGCCGGACGGATGGCCATTCCGTCACGCACCTCTGCATCCCTCTCCTCTCAAATGATCTTCTTCTGCCTCCCGGGCGATTTCGTCATCGCCGGGAATGTGCTGATGCCAGCCGCACTTCGTGCAGGCATAGTCGCACGAGCCGTCCTGGTCGGGAAAGCATTCGAGCGATCCCTTGCAGCACGGACATTCTGCTTCTCCGTTTCTCTCTTTTGCTTCTCTTCTCTCCTTTACGAGTATCCTCATGACGCCGCCGGAGAACTGCCGGTGGCACAGACAGCCGCAGTCTGGACACTGACCGCTTGGCATGATCTCGCCAGCGTTCACACGGTCCCAGAAGTCGTCTATCCGTTCGAGCTGATCGGTCGTCCAGAGCTTCCCACAGTTGTTGCATCTATTCAGGTCTTTCTTTTCAGCCACGTAGTGCCGTTTGGCCCTTTCGTCAAGTTCGTCGAAATCCAGGCCGGCGCCTGCACAGAAATGCCGCAGGTCGGCCAGCAAGTCCACTATGTCGGCCTCGTAATCGGGCTCGCCGTCATAGCCGGGCGTGCGACAGTAGTTGCGCACCAGTCGTTCCACACGCTCGGCTCGGCTGCTGTTACTTTCTTTTGGGTCCTCGTTCATCTGTTGTTCTCCCGTTCAGAGACAATCGGGGTGACCGTGTAGGGGTCGACGGAGCTAGAACAACGAGTCCGTCTCGCCGCCATTCGCCGCATCGCAGTGACGTGCCCATTGGCAGCCCTTGCACCACCATCCTGTGCGAGGATACGACGAGCCGCCCTGGATGGCCTGCCACACTTGCTCGTAGCGGGACACCAGCTTGACCACGTCTTCGGCGGTCACGTCCACTTCGAACACCTTGATCTCAGGTTCTGCGGTCTTGGTCAGCACCACGTACCGGCATTGGACCGCGCTATTTGCCGGGAAGCCAAGGTCTGTGACCGCCCTGCGATAGACGACAAGCTGATCGGAAGCTGGCTTATTGCCGTTCTTGGACGTTTTGAAATCGGTGACCACCAACTGGTCGTTCGCCGACTTCTCGACAAGGTCGATCCGCCCGTGTATGGGCGGCAGTTTGGGCGAGAGGTCGACCCTAAACGGCTCCTCGACGCCCAGCACTTCGCCGCAGCACCCGGGATCGTCCACATAGACCTCAACCATCCGCTTCGCTACGCCAATCAGTGCCTCCTCGTTCTCTCTGCGGCTGTACTTCACGGGGAGTTCTTCCGCTTCCCAGTGCCCGAGGAACGTGTTGTGAAGCTCTTCCAGGGAGACCGCTCTGCCTTCGAGTCTCCTCTGGTGGAAGAGAGCCAATGTCTCGTGCAGGGCGATCCCAAACAGCAGGGCCGAGGGCATGAAATCCGGGGGGACCTCCAGCCGTCTGTGAAGGTGGTACTTCCTGGGGCACTGCGTGAATTCCTGCACTTGCGAGTGAGATATGTGGACGCCCTGCTGAGTGTTTTGTCTCATTGCGACTACTCCTTCCCGTTGTTCTTGAGGATGTCGATCAGCTTGGACGCCTGGCGGACGGACAGTGCTGACGCGGAATCTGCTTCGAACTTGCGTCGGATCAGGTCAAGCAGCTTTCCTTCGGTGATCCCACGGTCGCTGGCGATCGCGACAATCGCTTTGACCTGGGCTTCGGTGGCCTTGCGGCTGTTGCTGTTGCTGCTGCGCCTTGGCGTGTTTCGAGCTTGCGGTGGCGTGTTTTCCGGCTTTTCTGGGGCCGGGGTTGTTGCCTGCAACTGCTCGTCCACCGCCGATTCGAGCAGCCCGTAGAGATCTCCGAGCTTCTGCCGGAGCTCTTCGCCGGTAGTGCCGTTTGCTACTTCGACTTCAACGCCGGCGCTTGCACTCTTGGAACTGAAGTCAATGCCCTCAACGGGGACTTTCTTTGAGACACCTGCGATGAGTTTGATCATCACGTCCTCCTTACTGTTAGGAACAAATCGAACTGGACCAATTCGAACGAAGTTGGCGGAGTTGCGGGGACAAACAAAGCATGACCCGCGGCAGTGAATGGCACAGCAGTCAAGGCTGAGGGGTGTGACAATGGGCGGCTGAACGCACCCGGTTGGCCTTCAAGGTGCGACTATGGGCTCCGGAATGTGCACTTCCCGGGACCGTTGATATCAAATGCCCTATTCACTATATTGTAACTCCTTTGCTCCGATTATGAAGCTGCGCCGATCTGGCATGCGAGGTTACGTCTGCTTCGTGCTGACCGCTTCTATATCAGCATTTGACGGCCTCCTTTCTGTGAATGACCCAAGCTCCAACATGCCAGGCTGTCCATGTCTGCCTCTTCGATGCGGATACTCCTGGCCTAACTGGAGCGACGGGTTCGATGTTGCAGAAACTCGCGCCCTGGGGCTGCCTTTTGTTCGCAGAAACAACTTTTCGGCCCAAAACGCTGTCTTTGGGGGGGACTTTGAGCCCCTTATGGCGAACAGCAAATAGTCAGAACGCATTATATAACAGCGCCTTAGGGTATTTGACCGATTTCTGCGTGTCGAATGGTTCAAATTCGTTCCGGTTTTTATACCTATTCTCTGGGGGCAGCGAACATATCTGTTCCAACCCATCTTGACGTAGCGGATTCTGCTAGTTTCCTACCCACTATCCATCCGCCTCTTGCGTTTCTCTGCTCTCCTTGGCTACCATGGCTCTCCGGAGGGCGAACACAGGAGAGTATGCTAGACTCGGAAATCTGCGGATCGTCTCTGTCAAGGCATGTGCCGCTTCTTCGTCGGTCATCGCTGGACGTAGCTTGGGCCGGAACCTTGTGTGAGCCTTCTCCCTCCTGCACCAGATCTCGTTCAACAGCGCCTGGGCCACTCTTCTGTCCTTGCCTATGTACAGCGTCTTCTGGCTCCCACCACGATTGCCCGAGCGCTGCTGCCTAAACTTCAGCACGTATGTTTCAGTGGGGGACGTGTCGTAGCGGCGCTGGATGCTTCCCTGGCGGAGGAGATCTGGCCAGTAAGGCTCGATCCGTCTGAGCAATTCGTCCAGTCGTTCCTGGGGGAAACCAGCATCCCATCTTCCGTCCCCGTTCCTTGGTTGCGTCTCTTCTCCGTTGTTCTGCATCCGCTTGTCCTGAACAGCGTCTCCTGCTGCCATATGCTTTAACAGTACATACCGTTATGAATCTGCCTGTCTCGCCCACAAGGTCCTCAAGACCTGGGTGTGATTGCTGCCTAGAAGTTCGGCGATTCTTCGGCTGCTGACGCCCTGACGATGCAATGCCAGCACGGCCTCCTCGAACTTGCGCTGCCCGATGAATAGATACGCCTGGTACTCTGGACACTTCGCCCTTTTCGCAAGTTTGGCAGGCGAAATGCCGGGTTTGTGGACGCTTTCCAAGGCCTTCACTGCCGTCTTGCTGAGTTTCATAAGAACATCCTCCAAACTATAGATAGAGAAACTTCCACCAGCAGAGCCAGGCCGGTGTCGGAAAAAGGCCAGGCCATATCTGCAGGCACTTGTTGAGACGCACGTGATCGGTGGTGCGCTGGCCAGATGTGATTGGCCAGGATCAGTCTGTGCGGGGGTTCCTTTGAGTCTTTCTTCTCTGAATCGAGTACATTGGGCATGGTGTAACTCCCAAACCCGAAGCGAATCTGCACGGTTACGGCGTGTTTGATGTCAACATTCTCCATTCCGTTCCATATGTATGTGGGTCTGACATTGCGATCGGGATTCGGGTCTTCTCTGTTGGCTCCGTGCGCTGGTTCAAAGGTCGACCACGGAACAATTGAACCATGTGGGAGAGGACAGTCAACAGAGGTGTAACTTGGACCAAACTGACTTCTTTGCCTGTTGCTCAAACGCGTCTCTTGAGCATGCAGCGTCCTGTCCGATGGGAGTAGGCTACGCGTAATGGTGCAGACGGCGAGCTTTGACATTGGGACTCTATTCCCATCGGCTAGTAGCGGGGTTCTCTTCATTCTTTCTGATTCTTTCTTCCTTGGTCTGAATAGACATATGCTGCCCTACGTGTTCTCATCGTCCTCCTCGTCGGTAGCTCGATGATTGGCGCGCTCGATGACTTTCTTGAGGGCATCTATGACTTTCGACGCTTGCGCTCGCGTCAGCTCTCCCAACGAGGCTCTCTTGAAGTGCTCAGCAATCTCGTTCACGGGAACTACCCCTTCGGCCAGCGTTGTTATATACTCGACCTGGCTCTGCGTGGCTCGTTTCGGGGGCGACTTCGGAGCATTCGGATCGCTGGGACCTGGCTCTCGGTCAGTCTCTGTCGTAGCCCCAGCATCCGCGCTTTCTGCCATCCACTCGTCGACTTTCGCTTCGAGTTCCTGGCGAATTGTGTCGACAAGGTCGTTGACTTCCCGCCGCGTCTCTTCCGGACTTTCATCAGGGTCAATAATTACCTGCAATTCGCTGGTGATTCCGAAGGACTGCGACGAGAAATTGCGCCCCGGAATCGGCGTTTTCTTCGATACACTGACTGTTATAGTCTTTACTCTAGTTACCATGTATATCTCCTTCTTGGATAAAGTGATAGAAACGAGCGGACACGCGCCCCCTCGCCAATGGGTTGTGCCTGCTGTATATCTGTTGCACGGCGGCCTCGTGTCGACCCCTCACGGCTCACCCCCTTCGCCGAGTGTGCGTCTTACCCAGCCTTGGCCATCGACGGGAAGCCCGGGCAGCCAATCAGGAGGGGTTTTCAGCGATGTCGTCAGGAATTCGAGTGCATCCGCGACGTCTTCCTCGGGGATGTGCAGAATGATCTCGTCGTGGATCTGGAGCAGTACGGGATAGCCTGCCTCTTCAGCGCGGAGCATGATCTCGCAGATGTAGTCGCGGGCTAGAGCTTGGACTAAGTTCTCCGTGAGCTTTCCGCCCCACAGCCTCTTGCTGCTCTGGTACACGAGTTTTCCTTCCGCGTCCTGGTCGGCATCTGGGTACCTCAAGGACCTTTCCGAAGGGAGGACAGCGTGGATCTCACTTCCATGTTTGCGAAAGGTTATGGTCCCGCATTCGCCCACACCGTAGAGCAGCGCTTCGGTGAAAGCTTCTTCAAGGCCACGCCACAGCTCCGGGATCGTACGATATGTCCTGCGATACTGGTCATATACAAGCTCCTTGATACGTGCCGTGTTGAGCTCTCCTGCTTCGAACAAGGGCCGAGCCTCGGCGTCCTCGCGCAGTTTCCTCTCAAATGTCTCCGAACCCATCCCGTAGCCAAGGCCCAGAATGCTGCGCTTTCCGATGTGCCGGAGTGTTTCGAGGCGTGTGGCTACCTCCAGAGGGTCCTCGTCCTTCGGTGGGCGCACCTCTTCACCAAATACCTGCGACGCGAACTCGCAGTAGACATCCCGGCCCTCCCGAAACGCCTCCAGAAGCCGGGCTTCTTCGGCCAACTGCGCTAGAATCCGAGCCTCGATCTGAGACGCGTCCGCCCCAACCAGGAGGCAGCCCTCCTCGGCGTGGAGACAAGCCGCGATGTTGCCTGCGATTCCCTCGACGCGTTTGGCCAGGTTCTGGAGGTTCGTCCCGCCTCCGCCGCTGTACCGACCTGTGTGGGCGCCATGGTAGTTCAAGTACACCGGCAACCTTCCGCTCGTGGCTCTTGCTATCCGCTCAAAGCGCTCGACTCTCCGCTGAAAGGCCGGCATCGATTGAACCAGGGCACGCGCTCGCGCGAGGCCCCTGACTCTCGGGTCAGCATCGCCCTGCAATGTCTCGTAGCTCGGGTCGTTCTTGGAGAAGGCCAGGATCTGCTTCCCGTTCTTGTCCTGCTTGGCAGGAACAATCCTGCCGGTGGCGCTAAGGGCCTTCTGCAGTTCTGAGGCGAAGTTGGTGTCGCTGGAAATGGTCTCCCTGCTCTGACCGGTTGCCGCACACTTCTCATCAACCTCCGCCTCCATCGCGGCCCGTAGCTGTCCCACTTCGTCATGGTCTACGCTGAAACCCCGTTCCGTGAATAGTCGGATGCACTGGTCCATGAGCCGGAGCTCCACCTCGGGGCGGGACAGATCTGAGAGCAGTTTTTCGAGCAGGGCATAGGTGATCTCCACGTCATTGATCGCATAACGGTGAAGTGCCGCCAACTGCTTGGGATCTGGGTTCCTCACCCCTTTCAAGGCTTCAAGCTCATCTCCCTTCGGAGGCAAGCCCAGAACCTCAGCGAGTGATCTCAAGGAGTAGGTACTTCTGCCTGGGAGGACCTGTCTTGCCATCGTCATAGGGTCCATCCAGAAGGCTGGCGTGATTCCATAGATGTAATGGAGTATGAAGCCGTCGAACTGGCCGTTGAAAGCTACGGTGACCACGCTATTCCAGTTCTCCCCATATCGCTCGGTTATCTCGGCCAGAAGGGCTTTCACATCTGCCCTGAACTCTGTCTTACCGTCAGGCCAGCGAACGGCGACGCCATGCACGTGAAAGCGGGGGTTGTGGACGTACTCGGGGATGGTTAGCTTCTTCAGGCTGTAGTCTGTGTCAAAGTAGGTTTCGAAATCGAGGGCGAGGTGCCGCTTCGGCCACGCCTCAAGCGGGGTGGTCGTGCCGTTCTGCTCGGTTCTGGCACCGTTATGAGGCGATGTGACAGGCGATCTATCAGAACGCCTGTTGGCGTAACCCTTTGCTGCATCGCGCCTTGGAACCTGTGGCCGACCGTTACGATCGATATGGTAGGGTTTTCCGGTTTCTCTTCTCTCTTTACTGTTTAGCCCTCCGTCCTTGCCCGCCTTAGAGAAATACTGATTTCCCTGCCATATCGAGCATATCGGTTCCACCCCTCGGCCTAACGTGTTCTGAGTTAAGGCTTTATGGCCTGTCTTCGATATGGTAGATGCGCTATCATAACGTAGAAGATCTGTAGTATCGGCTCCTGAGCCTGTCTCCTCGCCGATTTGGCTGCCTGCGTTAGAGGGATGTGCCGGTGTGCCCCCACCCGGGCCGTCACCGTCCGTACCGCTGGGGGGCTCAGTCCCCCCCGGTGGGGGCAGCTCCTCGTTACGGCGCTCTTCGCCCTTCGGCTTACCATCTTCACGGAACCGCATTGCTACCAACGATCCGTACGTCCGTATCTCGAAGACAATGGCCGGCTGGTCGATGCCGAGGATGTCATTCCAGGACAGCGCTTCCAAATTGCGCTGAAGGTGGAAGTGGCGGTCTTTCCGGGCGCCAGCGTCCTGTTCTGACTTGGGCTCAATCCGGTTGAGAATGGCCTGTGCGTCGGTGCTGTTGCCATCTACCCAGCCTCCGCTGCCATAACGTCCTTCGGTGTGCATACGTCGCTGGCCATATTCCCCACGGCAGTGTCGGTAGAGGTCGACGTGGGCCTGCTCGTCGACGTAATCGCCACCTTCATCGGGTTTGTGGAAGCCGAGCTGGGGGGCGATTCTATCGAACAGGAAGCCCTGCTCCGCCGCGAGACGGTAGGCCTCGGTTACGATGGTGTTGGCCGCCCTGACGGTTTCCTTGCTCTGACTCCGCCAGCCCTCAATCCCCCGTGCCCCGGAAGTCTCTCGCCACTCGGGCACCTTTCGGGGCAGGCGCTTTACCCAGATCCGGCGGCAGATCTCGGGCGATGTGGCAAAGATTTCTGGTACCGTCAGCGAGGCCAGGACCAGAACCGCCTCAAATCTCGCGGACGAATCGCTGGACTGGTAAAGAAGACGGAACTGGAACTCTGAGGACAGCTCCAGGAGGCGACGCATCCTGGTTCCCAGACGGGGTATCCGGGCGATCTCGTCCAGAAACAGCACGCGCTGGCCGGACAGCAGCGCGGTGCCAACCTCCCGCCGCCATTCCTCTTCGTCTGCTTCCAGCCGCAGATCAGAGCGTCGGCTTCCCAGGAGCTTCGCAGCAAGGTATGCCGTGGCGCCTTTGCCTGAGCCGGTTGGTCCAGTGAGGTGGATCACGGCCGGCATGCCTGTTTTCTCAGCGCAGAACGCCCCAGCCACGATGCCCACCAGTGCGTCCAGGTCGATGCCGGGGAAGGATCGGTTGAGGGTCTTCTCCAGCTCCTCCCGAGGCATTGTGTCCTTATCTGGAAGCAGCCGAACCGGTGGTTCGCCGAGGGGTTGCTGCTGCACCGTGATGCGGCCCGGCTGGTCCTGGACCGAGAAGCCCCTGACGACGCGAACGGGCCTGTAACCTTCGAGTAGAAACCCGTTCTTCGCGCGTTCTCTCACGGGGGTGCTGACGCGCGTGCTCCATTCGCCGTGGTCGTCCTGCTCCGCAATCTGGCAGGCTGGCAGCGCGTCGGCGGTATCGTTGGTGATTTTGAAAACGGCGAACGTGTCCACGTCGAGCCACGCACCCGTGGTAGCGATGACCCCCAGGAAGCGATCGAATACCCGCGCTATCCGAGGGTCACCGGGGAGGTGAGTGGCTTTCAGGGCTCGATCGTACGCCGACCTGAGCACCGCTTCGCTCAGGTTTGGGTGGATGGCCTTGAGGTCAAGGCGGGCGTGTGCCCAGTGGACGAAGTGCTTTGCCAGACGGTTCAACACCGTCTGGGCCTCCGCGTCGCCGCCCAACAGCCCGATAGGGAACACGCCGGGGGCTAATCCACCAGACAGGAAGACCTTTTTGGCCGCGCAACGATGACAGAAGATCACATCATCAAGGACGATCACGCAACCCTTAGCACCGGACGAATCTTGTCCGGCAATGGGGCAACGGCTGTGATCATACCTTTCGCCGTGCTCATAACCGTGGGCCTTCAACAAAGCATCTCTAGATCCCGGGGCCAGCCTTCCAGCCGTCCCCCAATTGACAGGCTGCCCATCATCAACTACGTCATTCCAATGGACTTCTCCACACCTCGTGCCAGGTCGATCAGGGTGGGCACCTTTTGGATGACGCGTGTCTTTTTTGAACTCAATCTCAAAGGAGGGTGGAAGCTCTAATGCTGCTGCAACAGCACGGTCACGATGGTTGCCGCCGATAAAAACGAGCCGCAGCCCACGCCCATGCGTGACCCACGAGCAGTCTGCTTGGTGGCGCAAGGCAGCCACGTAGGCTTCAAGTTCTGCGTTTGAAGGAAGGCTCTGCCAGTGGTGAGTGTCGGCGTCCAAGAAGGTAATCGGTCCGCTGTTGACGCAGATAATCGGGTACTTGATAAGCCTTACATCTTCAGCAACCGCCTTTTCCAGAGCTTCCCGCCCGCCTTCGGCGCCGATGTGTTTGGCGCCGCCTTCTGGTTCATACTGGCCCCGTAAAAGTAGCTCTACATACTCCGTCTCGTTGTGCATAACCGTCCTGTACTTTCATGTTGCGCCACGGGCCGATTTCTGGTACAATACAGTCGTAAAAGCTGGCCCAGGGGCTAGTTGGATACACGAGAATCATTGTCTTCCTTTCCAGGCCGGTGTTAGTTGCACCGGCCTCTTTTTCTGTCAGCTGCCACCTGAATCGGCCTTCTTGCTGCACTCCCTTTGCCGATCTCGTTGGTAGAGCACCTGTCCAACACAATCGAGTTCATCCTGGGTCCACACCCTTTTCCCAGCAACGCGGAGCGAGGGTTCTTCAACCTGATCAGTCTCGAGCAAGTAATTCAGCTGGTAAGGCTTAAGACCGAGTCTACGCGCGACCTCGCCCGTGGAATAGAACCTCTGAGTCATCGCCCGTTCTCCTGTCATTGCTGCTGCTTTTGCTGTATTCACGACGCACGCCTCCTTTCGGATTTCTTGGAACCGTCCTGCGGCTTCTAGTGTGGTCTTGTTCATGACCACCCCTTCCAACAGATATGGGTTTTTCGTCGCCCAAATGTTGCATTCCACCCCTTCAGTCAGTCCCAGGGCTTCGACTTGGCGGTGGCCGGTAGGCCTGTTACGTGAGCCGGAGGGAGTTGATTCTTGCGGTCTTCTCTGTCCGGGGATCGGTTCCCTGCAGTAATCACATAAATGGCGACTTGTAATTTGATTCCCATGATGTTAATATGGATTAGCTGAAGTACTATAAGACGATTACCATATGGAGGCTTCGCAGATTGTATGTACCAGAATATAGAAGTGGGCGTTCAATACGGGGGTGAGGTCTACCCGGTCAAAGCCCGGGTGATAGAGCTGCCGGTCCCAGACGGGTCGGTTATAACCCATTTTGAAATTGACGGTGCGGGTACGCATAAGGGCGTCGTATTCGAACTCGGACGGCGGCTTGTCCGCGATAGCCTTCAGAGGGCCACAGAGGAAGGC